>CAJXTM010000008.1 GCA_913061385.1 uncultured Rhodopirellula sp.
TGTGTATAAGAGACAGCCTTGGCGGCGACTTGGTTACCTGCCAAGGCATCACCTGACGAGCCGTCTGTAGCATCGCTGCCTGTATTTTCCGGTCTATGATCGGGTTGTTCTGTCACGGGTTTTGAACTGCTCAGGCTCAGTCGTCGAATTCGATTTTGAGTATTTTGAACTTCAGCTTTCCAGCAGGCACTTCGACCTCGGCGGTCTCCCCGACCTTCTTGCCGATTAGTCCCTGCCCGAATGGGCTGGTAACAAGAATTTTCCCAGTATCGTAGTCTTCTTCTCCAGCTCCGACGAGCGTGAACTGCTCCTCGTCACCGTACGCCACGTCTTCAACCGTGACGGTACACCCAAAGACAACCTCGTCTTTCGGCAGTAGCGAAACATCCACAATGGTGGCCCGAGCAATCTTACTTTTCATCTCGTGAATCTTGGCCATAAGCATGCCCTGATTTTCACGTTGTGCGTGATACTCTGCATTCTCTTTCAGATCACCTTCTTCGCGTGCCTCCGCGATCTTCTCAGTAACCGCTGGCATTTCCTCATTCTCAAGTCGATCAATTTCGGCCTTGATCTTGTTGTAACCCTCGCGAGTCATCGGCACCGAATCCATCATGACAGATATACCTTTCTGAGTAGTCGAGCTGTATGAGGAAAAACACTTGGAGATTGCTCAAAAAGAAAACCTTTCCCGCAGTCAGAGGGGGCAAGGCTTCCGCTGAATCCTAATCAGACATTGTCGCTGCTCCCCCTTCGCATGTAAAGGTGCTTGGACTTGCCTGGCAACGCCGAACCCAAGGGATTTCACAAGCCAACACAGAGAAGCCGACGCCAAATTGACTGCTCTGGGGTTCCAATCTGCGATGCTTCCGCTACTAAGTCTCTGAGGCGATAACAATAACGTTTTGATTTCAGCGATGGAGACGCCACTACGGATTCTGGCTGTGCTACCCCATGCCACCCAAATCGCCTTACTAAAACAGCGTAAAACAGAATTTTCAGTTCGTCCCAAATGTTATTGGCAAGAAACCTGTGCGATACTAAGTTCACGTTGATGACTATCCTGACCGCCTTTTAGCAGAGCGAGCGAGCAAAATGTCGATTGGAGAAATAGCAATACTCTTGGGCTGGTGCACCGTTGTGAACTTTGGCCTTTTGGCCCTCACAGTGATCATGTTGACATTGTTTCGCAAACCGGTTCAGTCGCTCCACACCAAGATGAGTGGATTATCGGTCGATGAACTCAACAAACTCTATTTCCAGTACATGGGCCAGTTCAAGATACTTTGGATTGTGTTCAACCTGACCCCGTACCTCGTAATAAGAATTTTCATTCTTGGGCCAGCTAGCTAGAGCCAGTTACCTAGAGCCAAACGACATTGTCCACCGCATTAAGATGCTAATGATTGGCGGTGGTAAGTCCTAGCTAATGAAGCGTCGCCGAGCGGTAAGGGCAGCGAGCTGGATGAGTCGTTGCAGGAGTTCCGACAACCACTTGCTCAAAACTGCTAACGGCTCAAAATAAGACCAGTGATACACAATTAGTCGTAATCAAGTTGCTAGTGAAGTCACGCGAACCTCTGGTCCACTTCACTCTTTTCTGGTTAAGCTTCTTCCTGTTCTTCCTGTTCTTGCTGTTCAGGCCCAAAGCCTTCGGCATTGGGTGGACCGCCCTCGTGTGGCAGCCCAATGTCCTCTTCAATCCAACGTCCCAAATCGATCAATTTGCAGCGTTCACTGCAAAACGGAGGTGTCTCGGTTTCGTCGAGAAGAAACCTTTGCCCGCAGGTACTGCAGGTCAACGTACTTGGATCGTGACGCAATCGATTTCTCGCACTGTTCATGTTTGGACCTTCGCAAGGCTGCACCGCTTTGACATCCGACCGTTGTCCAGCTTTCTGGCAACGTATCGAGCACCGACGCTCATTGTGACACGTTCTTGTGAACAGGAAAACTACCTCGCCTGTGAAAGTGCCTTTCCAACTGACCTTCCTCGCTATGGTTCGATACTAACGACACGTTCCTGACGGAATGCGATAAAAGAAAACCATGAGTGGGCTTGTAAGCCGGGTTCTGTGTCCGGGATCACAGCTGCAATCCCGTCGACGGTCATTTATCTGTGCACGACGATTGCTCGCCGCCTCCATTGCGATCTACCCGAATGTCCAACGAGACGGACCGCCTCGTGACGCCAGAACTGAATCTGCCGCCTTCATTCTGTTTGATCTAGCTCCGGGTGGGGTTTACCAAGCCGATCGAGTCACCCCGACCGCTGGTGCGCTCTTACCGCACCGTTTCAGCCTTACCACGCATCTGGCTGGGTGCCGAAGCACTCAACCGAACCGTTCGGCGGTCTACTCTCTGCTGCACTTTCCCTAACCTCGCGGCTGGTCGACGTTATCGACCACCCTGTCCTTCGGAGCCCGGACTTTCCTCCAGTCACCAAAAAGATGACCAGCGACCGTCCCGCCCACTCATGGCAGCCGTCAGAATGATCGACTGGAAGCTCGAAGACAAGGTTCAATGACGTGGTTCCTTCGTAACATTCCGTTCCTTCGTGACATTCCAACGGCATGATGTGGTGAAACTTGTCAAATTACTGCCCTACGGTCACTCGTTCCCGACCCAACAATCTGGATAATGGAAGCGTTCCATCCGTGACGCAGGATCATTTCCGTTGAACACTCCCTCTGACATCGTCGACGATCTCGAAAAAGAAGAAAGCGTTGCCAAGGAAACAGATCCGGCTCGCGATAGCGAGGCGTACCAGAAACGCGTTGCACTGGTGGGTCGATTTGGGGGCATGAATCAACGAGAAGCGGCCAATGTTTTGCGTTCCTACGAAGCGATCGTTGTCGATGCTATGGCTGAACCCATCGACTGGGTCGTGATTGGGGCAGAGGAGCCTCCCATCCCCCAGGACGAAATTCTAGGTGAACGGTTACGTGCCGCCGCGGCGGCGGGTGATGTCGAGATCCTTCACGAGACTGAGTTGTGGCAACGATTGGGATTAGTTGACGTCGAACAGTCAATCCGGCGGTACCACACACCGGCCATGCTGGCACACCTGCTCGGTGTGTCAGTGCGTGTGATCCGCCGCTGGCATCGACGCGGATTGATCACACCCGTCCGAACACTTCATAATCTGCCTTACTTTGATTTTCAGGAAGTGGCGACCGCTCGTCGACTTGCCCAATGGATCGCCGCAGGCGCAAGCCCCCAAGCCATCGAACAGCGTCTGGTAGAGCTTCTGGAAGTACTCCCAGACATTCAGCGGCCACTGGATCAACTTTCGATTCTGGTCGAAGGAAAACAGGTCCTACTACGGCAGGGTGAAGGGCTTTTAGAACCTGGCGGCCAACTCCGTTTCGATTTTGATGCTTTGGAGAATACACCCAATGACTCCGAAGACTCGCCACAGAATTCGGTTCCAGAGCCTCCTGCGGTTCTTTCACTCTGGGATGACTCACCTGATCGTGCTCCCCAATTTCAGGTGGTTGCATCTGAGGCTGACGAACTGCTGACAGCAGCCTATGAATCGGAGGATGACGGAGATCTTGAAACAGCAATTGACTGTTACCACGCAATCCTCGCACGCGACGAACCTCGTGCTGACATCCACTTTCAGCTTGGCGAACTGTTGTATCGAATCGACGAAGTCATTGCAGCGCGTGAACGCTACTATTCGGCCATTGAAATCGATCCCGACTACGTTGAAGCCCGTGCCAGCTTGGGATGCGTGCTGGTAGAAACAGGCCAAATCGAATTGGCGATCGCTGCTTTCCGAGGAGCACTGTCACTCTACGAAGACTACACCGACGTGCACTACAATCTGGCACGTGTCCTGGACGACACCGGGCGTGAAGTTGAATCCAAACACCACTGGCAAAGGTTTCTGCAGCTCTCGCCAGATAGCCCATGGGCCGAGGAGGCGATTTCCCGTATTAACGCGATCGATCAACTGTAATCAATCGCGAAAACTTTCTCCGGGAGATTGGCAGCAAGTGACTCAATTCCTGGACGAAAATCACGTCCCTGCACGACATTACAGATACTCGCGTTTCTTAACCAAACCTGGCATGGGAACGCTGTAAAGTCCATTCTCATTCGCTTGCAATGGAGCCGGCGAATCAAGGGTCAATTGCTCGACCCCCGGAGCAAATTCATGGTCGTGCTTCATGAACTGATCCAACGTAATCTCCTGCCCCGTGTGCGCTGCCATGCGTCCCATCGACGTCACCGCGCTGGCCATCACTCCCCGTTCAACTTCGTTGTACGGTGTATCCTCACGAATGGCCGTGATCAAGTCATTCCACTCCAACTGGTACGGATTCCGCTCCGGCTGAGGATAGGACCACCTCAAACGCTCCTTGTCCATCTTATGCCCATCATAAATCCTGCACTTAGCAGGGGTATGTGAAGCGCTGGAAATGACACCCAGCCCTTTGGTGCCATGAGCAAAACTGGCGAATTCACGCTTACAACCTGGCATGGTTCGGCCATCAACAAACAGCTTCGTTCCATCACCAAAGGTGTATTCCATCGAGTAGGTATCGAAATTCTGGTCGACACTGTCACCGCGGTAGTGACGCCCACCCATCGCGATCACTTTGACCGGCCATTCATTTTTCATCCAACATGACTCATCAATATTGTGAATCAGAAAATCGCTGACGGCACCACCACTGAGCCACAGGAAACCGTGGAAGTTTCTGATCTGATACTGCAACTCACTGTACTTTCCATCATTGGGTGGCGCAGCTGCTGACCCTGTCGGACCTGCCATCCGATAGGCCCGCAACATCGTCAAATCACCGATTTCCCCATTCTGAATACGATCAAACAGTTCCTGCCGGGCTTCGCAATGACGACACATCAACCCAACACCCACCTTTAGATTTTTTTCTTCTGCCACTCGATTGAGTTCCAGCATTCTTGCTGACGTGGGCCCGTCCACCGTGACAGGCTTTTCCATAAAAACATGCAATCCTTTTTCGATCGCGTAAGTGTACTGCACCCAACGAAAAGCAGCGGGCGTTGCCAGAATGACCAAATCACCCGGCTTTAACAAATCCATCGCCTGCTTGTAACCATCGAATCCAATGAACTTATTCTCTTCGGGAACGTCCACGCGGGAACCAACTTCGTTGTGCCCTGACAGGGCTGCATAAGTACTGTTGAGATTCTTCTCAAAGACATCAACCAAGCCAACCAAATGAGGTCCATTTTGTACCGACAAAGCATTCAATGCTGCACCCGTGCCTCGGCCTCCACATCCAATCAAGACCACTCGCAGTTTATTGTCCTCGGCGGCGTGCACGTTTGGTGCTGACGCGACCAACGTGGTCGCTGCCGCGACACTGCCAGTCTGCTTAAGAAATTGTCGACGTGAAGGCGTTTGATCTTGTTGCATATTTTTCACATAAGAAGGTGGGAAGCAATTTCTGAAATGCAGGAACGGTGAACATTCAAGCACACGACAAAACAACGACGCTCGTGTGATCATCGCGTGCCACAGACAGGGTCAATCGTCGGGATCTTTTTGCTCTGGTGCAGTTTTGTCCCACTTTGAACTTTTCTGCACTGCTGAAGGTTCGTTGAGAGGTCGAACCACCCTAAATCCGACGCTCAACGCATCGGTATGGTACCAAATACTGCGCGGAATCTGTGGATCTTGATCCTTCCACTCTTCGCTGGAACTGTTCCTGGCTGCTGACCGAAGCATTTCAGGATCGTCGTCCCAACCACCGCCGCGCACGACACGTGGAAAAATCTTGTTGGGAATGTTGAGTGGATCAACCGTGTTACCAGCTCGACTGTAGTAATCAGAAGCATATTGATCCAAGACCCATTCGGCGACATTACCGTGCATGTCGTACAGTCCCCAAGGATTTGGCTGTTTTTTTCCGACAGGCTGATACGCCTCATCTGTGTTTTCAAAGAACCAAGCGTACTGATCCAATTTCGCTGGATCATCACCGAAAGAATAGGCAGTTTTTGTACCCGCACGACAGGCATACTCCCACTCAGCTTCCGTCGGGAGCCGATAATATCGCCCCGTCTTGGCGGAGAGCCATTTGCAGAAAACCCTTGCTGCATGCTGGGTCATGCAGATGGCAGGAAACTCACCCTTTCCCATTCCAAAACTCATGTCGGTGTACTCTTCCGTCGGCTTGGATACTCCATCGACCAGTACGTCACGAGGCCCCGCTTTGATCGACATCAATTTACGACGCAACTGATCAATCTCTTCTCGCCACGCATCGTACTGGTCCCAAGTCACTTCAAACTTTCCCATCCAGAATGGACTAATTTCAACTTCACGTGTTGTGCCTTCATCCTGATTGCGATCCGCTTCCGTCTCGGAACTCCCCATGACGAATTTCCCTCCCGGGATGGGCACCATTGCGACTGCCAAGTCCGTATGTTCAAGAGGATCAGAATAGGCTTTCATTTCGGCCTCAGAGTTGGCAACCGCATCCGGCACTGACAAAACCAACTCGCCCTTGCGAGTCACTCCGTCCTCGGCCACGACTTGGACAAGCAGAGATCCAAATCCAACAAGCAAAATCAAAAATCCGGTCGCAATACAAAGGCGGCAGCTACTCAAACTCATCTGGTCTCTTTACAAAAAACAGTTCGACCGGAACCTACAACAGCTCGATGCATTTCGACAACGATCTGTCCAGTCCCTAGAAACGGGTGGGTCACCAAGTGGGTGATTAAAGTGGCATTAGGCGGGCGCGGGATGACTCTCGCAGGTACATCTAGTCTAGTCATTTCCCACCAGTGGCTTGCAACGGGAGCAAGAAAATAACTCAAAATGTGCGAGAATGAACCGCTTTGCATCCGCGGTTTACGGCAGCAGAGGCTGCACAATGATTCTCAAACCACTCTGCAAGCACGACAAGTCACCTGCGCGGACAACAAAAAGACGCACTGGTCGTAGGCGGGTAGAGACGACAGATCTGTGACGGCAAAGAACTGCGAAGCGAACAAAGTTGCGACTCCGCAGTCAGCCTCATGCCGGAATTGATTTGATTCTCAGAAAGAATCTCTTCTTGAACTGCTGACAAATCCACGAACCCGTGATTAAGCCAACAACTCCTTTACAGGATCACCATCACCGCCAATTTTGAACGGACGTCCATTGGGTGCAAAACGCTCTGCTTCCAACGGTAATCCTGCGGCAGCAGCAATCGTCTTGTTGAATTCTGAAACCGAGACATGGTCTTTCGCCACCGAGAACCCTTGCTTGTCCGATTCGCCGTAGACCTGCCCACCTTTGATTCCGGCCCCCATCAGCAAACTACTGAATACCCCGGGATGATGATCTCGCCCACCATTGACGTTCATTTTTGGTTTGCGCCCGAATTCCGTTGTCAAAACAACGAGGGTTTCGTCCAACAAACCTTTGCTATGGAGATCTCGCAGAAGATTCCCGACTGCGTTATCGACATTCGCGGCACGCTCATCGAGTTTGGTGTAGAGATCTTGATGCATATCCCAGCCGCCATAGTTCACTTCGATGAACCGGGCACCACTTTCCACCAACCGCCTCGCAAGCAAACAAGCCTGGCCTAGCTGATTGCTACCGTAAGCGTCCTGAATCGCTTGAGGCTCATCTTTGATATTGAACACCTTCAACTGATCACTACCGATCAGTCGTCGAGCCTCACCATAAAGCTGGTTATAAGCTTCGATACGAGAATTGCTTCGTCGACTCTGAAAATTCTGATCAAACTTACTGGCCAAACTCAAACGCCGATTAAAAAATTCAGGAGTCAGATATTTGGGCAACTTCGTATTCTGCAATCCGGCCGATGCGTTCGCGATCGGCACGGGGGACAGGGACGGCGGAAGGAAGCCAGCACCTGGGTGTCGATTGCTACCACCGATCACATAATTTCCGGGCAGTTCCTTGTTGATTCGCCCGGTTTCTGAAACCATCCACGCTCCCATGGCTGGATGCTGAATGCTGTTGAGTTGCTTATAGGAAGTGCGCATCAGGTACTTTCCTTTGTCATGTGCACCCGTCTCGGTGCTCAATGAACGGACCACAGCAATGGCGCCTGCCAGATAGGAGAGCTTTGGAAAGCGGTCCCCAAACTGCATGCCGGGCACCCGAGTCTGAATCGGCTTGGTTTCGCCAGCCTCTTCCACACCCACCTTGGGATCAAAAGTATCCAGATGCGTCATGGCCCCATCCATGAACAGATAAATGATGTGTTTAGCCTTTCCAACGATCGGTGCGGCCTGTGCTTCACCAAACAAACCCTGTGATGCGACGGTTCCAGCGAAGGAAACACCAAGGGTCTGCTTGGCAATTGTCTTCATGAAGTCGCGGCGTTCTTCGGGAGCAAATTCTGGTCGGGACATTCGTATCTCCGTGGTGGCAAACGCCAGTTGGTTGGTTGGTTGGTTTGTACCTGAAAGGTAATTTCGTATCTGCGTTAAAGTCGTTGAGGCTATCTTTGGTCATACACCGGCGTGTATGAAACAGTCTCTGCACACGGCCTACTGAATGAAGAGGAATTCTCTGGTATTCAACAGTCCCCAAACGATATTTCCGAATGCTTTTCCGTCTGTCTCAGTTCTGGAAAACTCGCTTGCCGCGGCACGGCGATCGGCCGCGCCAGGCTTTCGAGCAAGCACGCTCAGAAAAACAGCTTCCATTCGTTCGCGAGTGTTATCAACCGCGACAAGATTATCGACTAACGCTGATCCCGCTTCGAGCATGACGTGCGTGATCGGCCCGTTGAACATGGCAAGAATTTGCGGAACCGTCGCATCCTGTTGCCCACCATTGATCGTTTCACGATCCCCTTGGCCGAACTGCCTTAGAAAGTGGTCTGCTGGCACCGGTGATGGTAACTCGCTGGCGCGACAGAGAACGTTGCCTTGGTAAGCGTGTTGATTGAGCGATCTCTTGTAGGGATTCAAGAAATAGGTTTTTGAAAATTGCTCGGACTTGCTTTTTACACTGCTGTAGGTCGCTGTACCAAAATCCAAGTTCAAAACCGGAGCCATTTCTGCTGCGGTTGGCCGCTGGAAAGGCCACGGGTTGTGCACCGCCAAAGTCAACAACGAATCCCAGACTTGCTCAGCAGTCATACGCCGAAGGATAGGCCCCTGAAAGTAATAGGGCTCGCCCGATGTGATCTCGTAGTCTGTCGACTTTCGCTGATAAGTACGACTGTAGAGAATCGTCCGAATGAACTCCTTCAAGTCGTAGTTATTCCGCACCATCTCTTTGCTCAGAAAATCAAGCAACGGCTCATTCATGCAAGGATGCTCATCACGAAAGTCATCAATCGGCTCCACCAGACCCACACCCATGAATCGCTTCCACAAACGATTGGCGATGGTCTTGCTGAATTGTGGATTGTCGTCACTGGTCACCCAGGCAGCAAACTGCTCACGCGGTGAACTGTTTCGTGCCTTGGTCGGAACTTCACCCCATAAAACGGCGGGCTCAACAACCTCTTTCGGTTTGGCATCCTCGTACGCGTAATCATGCGGAAGACGCATCACAGTCTTTTTTAATTCACTGACACTGTAGGTATTCGCTCGAGCAATCCTCTGAAATTCGCCCGGAACCCGACCTTTGTCATACTTGGTTCTCGCTTCGTTGATCAACAGGTTCGCTGGATTTTGCTTGGTGTACCCCGGCGAACCACGCTGAATTCGAGTACGAATGCCATTGGTGTAAGCAGCCAGTTCGTAGAACTGGTATTGGGTCCACTGATCAAACGGATGATCATGGCATTGCGCGCAGCCAATTTGAGTGCCCAACAGAACGCGAATCGTATTGTCGACGTACGGCAACGGCATTCCATCGTCTCGCAGCTGAAATCCGACCGCAGGATTTTCCCACATCTTGCCATCAGCCGTGAGCATCTCGTAAACCCACTGGTTGTATTTCTTGTTAATCCGAATCGAATCTTTAACGTATCCCAAATAAGGGTCCGCTACGATGTTCGTTTGCGGACGCTCAACAAGTCGCAAAACGTCAGCCCAGAAGTTGTACATATTGCTGACGTAATCGGGACTGCCCAATAGTTTGTCAATCAACTCTTCACGCCGCGTTTCGGAACTGGATCCCAAAAACTTGGTCGCTTCCTTCAAAGTCGGAATGCGTCCTGCAACATCGAGGTAAACCCTGCGAAGAAAAACTTCATCGCTTGCCATTTCATTGGGTTGTTGATCCTCATCAAGCAACTTCGACTCAACCAGACTATCCAATTCACCGGCAGCACTTCGTACAGCGCGGCGGTTACTTGGATTGACGGGAACGACCTTCATTGCCACGGGAGTACGTTTACGAACACTCTCGGGTAACTTGATCTTTGGCTTCGCCGGAGGTTTCTTAGCTTTACCCCGCTGCGCGTTGACTGGCGCACAAAGCAAGACGCACAACCCCACCGCCAACAGATATCCAAAACACGTTCGTGGTTTCACTCGCGATAGCGTCATTCAATACTCCAGAGTGCTGACAAATGGGCCAGACTTAAGAAAAGGGGAGTGCAGATACTGTGGCACAGAAACAGGAAACCGCAGGCGTTATAATAGTCGATCCCAACGCTTCTCGGCAGGCAAACCTAACTCTTGCCCCTTACGAACGCAGGAACCCCCGGTTTGTACCCACGTACAATCCGAAGAATCGCGCTCACCTGAGGCGTGTGCAGTTCCCACTTAGCGTCCATTTCTGGCAATCAAACGCCAGTGCTGGCTGCTGCCGTTTATCACCACCCACCTTGGATTCGCGATCAGCTAAAAAAATCGCTCCAAAACTGGAAATTCTGTGTCAAAAAGTCGAAATAACCATCGACCTTGTCACTCAGCGAGCGATCATCGGGGACGAAAAAAATTGCTGCTCACGACATTTTTCTTCAGCAGCACCATTTCGATAGCAATTCAACCGCAACTCACATCCCGCTTCTGGATCCTATTTCAACTGCTGGGGGGTTAATTCCCCCAGCAGACGCCTGTCAACAGAGAGCCACGTGATTGCCACCGCTGCGAATGTTACATCGCCATGGACGTTGATCTGATGAATCCTCACTTCGCCGATAGCAGAGGTATCATCCGGTCCGCAGACCGTACGCTAAAAGATCGTAGTCAGCATTCGAAAACACTCCACAGAAAACACTCCACAGAAAACCAACCACTGACATATCAAGCACGACAGACGCTCGTGGTGCGTTTTGCTTGATCGATCGTGCTATCTTGGGCGAGCAAGATTGAACTCTGGTGCCACGAGGTCAATTTCCGACAATCCTGTATTCCGCTAAAACCGTATGACGACGCGAGTGATTGAAATTCACCCGAACCACTTAACCAGTCAGCGACCTACGCTGTCACTTCCAAACAGATTTAAATAGCTCGGATCTCTGATGCAATTTTGATCAAGATCCATCCCGTCAGCACAAGCCTATGCAAAACAATAGCAAGCAACCTTTTGATCTCACAGGACACCACGCTTTAATCACAGGTGGAACCCAGGGCGTTGGCGCTGCAATCGCTATCGCACTGGCCACTGCCGGATCTGATGTGCTGTTGGTTGGACTGCACGATGACGATACTGCGCAGCAGACACTCAACATCTGTCGCAAACAGGGTGTAAAAGCAGACTTGCTACTCGCAGACTTATCCACTGCCCCCAAAAGCTACTTACCAGACCTACTGAAACGCACTGGGGAATTGGCTCCAACACTCGACTTACTAATCAACAACGTAGGCACTTACATTGACAAGCCCTACTTTGAAATGGATTTCGAGACCTACCAAACCACCATGCATTTGAATGTTACGTCGGGCTACTTTCTCACTCAGGCAATTACCCGTCGCTGGGTTGAAGATGGAATTCGAGGTCGCATCCTTTTCACAGGCTCCATCAACGGTGTTCTTTCAGAACCAGACCACACAGCCTATGACACCAGCAAAGGTGCGGTTGCTGCCATGGTCCGAACACTTTGTGTCACGCTGGCTCCGATGGGAATCCGAGTCAATGCCTTGGCTCCGGGACTGGTCCGCACTCCATTGACCAAAGTTCTTGACGAGAACCAGCAGCTTGATTCGTGGATGAAATTCCACACACCCAACGGCAAAGTCCCAACCGCTGACGTTTGCGGTGGCACTGCTGTTTTTCTTTTATCTGACGCTGCGGAACATGTTCAGGGCCAAACGCTACTGATAGACGGGGGCATGAGTGTTTGGCAACAGCCAGACCCGCCCGAGGATTGGCCAGTTTGATTCAGCCCGCAACACTTGCTTAGCCGCAGTTCGCACGCTTGGCAATCAAACCGAGAGCGATTCAACTCGAATCAATTGGCTTTCAAACCGGCGATCGGCATCGCAACACGGTAGAGTCCTGTCCGTGCAGTGACGTACATTGTTTTCCGATCAGCTCCACCAAACGTTACGTTTGCTGGTTGCTGAGGAAAGGTTACCAAGCCCAAATGCTGTCCCGACTCAGAAAAAATCTCGACTCCCAGATTGGTCGTGACATAGAGGTTACCCTCGACATCAACCGCCATTCCATCACCACCGGTGTTGTCTTTCCCCTGTGGTTGCGTAAGTCGACAAAGGGTACGACCGTTAGCAATCTTGCCGGGCGCTGTCACGTCATAGACAAGCATTTCAGCCTGACGACTTGGGATCACATAGAGGCGTTTACCATCAGGAGACAGACCGATCCCGTTGGGAGCAGCAATGTCACCCGTGAGTCTGGTCACGTTTCCATCTGGATGAATGTAGTACACCGCCTGGATACCCTGTGGCAACGGTTGGGGCGCCCGAAACAGTGGATCGGTGAAGTAGATTCCACCGAACTTATCGATGATCAGATCGTTCGGGGCATTAAACCGTTTGCCTTCGTAGCTATCAGCTAAAACTTTGGATTGGGCCGTCTTGGGATCGTACTCAACCACACGCCCATCCATCTGGCAAACCAATACCCGTTCAGACGCATCCACCAAAACACCATTGGCATGGCCAGATTCATTGGTGAACGTCCCGACTGTATTGCGATGTTCAAACAGCAGATGAATTTTGGCATTCGGGATGTCAGTAAAAAACAGGGTCCCCTGCTGGCTCCATGCGGGTCCCTCAGTGAAGGAGAACCCAGTTTTCACTTCCTCGACCTTTCCAACCGGAGCGACGACGGCTTTGACGGGCGTTTGCTGTGCCAGAGATAGACTGCTGGCTTGGACCACCAGTAACAGAGTAGCCACCATCATCCAAACCGCACATCGTGAACCCCACACAAGGTTAGGAACACGAGTATTCCCGCACAGCGTGCCACCAGCAGTTAGAGCCATCAATCTCATCATTTTGCCCTCAAAAACAGAATATAAAATCAATCAATAGCGTCCACAAGAGTGTCAGCGATCAGACAAGGAAATCACGTCTCAGTCTTGTCAGATACTCAAGCAAGGGACGTTCATGGCCATCAGCATCGATCAATCCTGAATGACTAACAACGTGCGGAACCTGATCAGACCATCCTTCCCAGACGATGCCGTGAACAATGTGCTTTGCCAAAAGAGTTCGGATCAAAGGTCCAGCAAGCCTCAATTGTTCGGAAGCTGGATCCTCAAGTTGTGAATCATACTGAAGGACATCGCAAGGTGCCGCTGCCATCGGGTCGGGACCAACTCCCCCCGGCACAGACAACTGCACCAACATTGGCATCCCGAGCGTGGCCCAACGATCGACCATCTGTCCCAGCTCAACCGCAGACCGCGGGAAGGTTGCCTTGTTGGCATAGTTCATTCGAACTTCTAAACCGATCCCAGCCATTCCCAAACCGCTGCGTACCAGTGCATCTGCAAAATGCAGCGGCGATATCCCATCGCGATTCTGCCCCAGATACTCTCCGAACGGCTGGTCAAACGAAATGATCGCAGGAGTTGTTGGATCTGCCCGCCGAACCGTTTGCAGGATACCCACCGAAAGACGCATGATCTGTTCATCACTCAACTGCATCGGCCCAGGAGTGTTGAGTCCGCTGGCACAATTCCATAATTGCACCGTACCACGAAACTTATTCACCGTCGTTTCTACGAAGTGAGTGACTGCCTTGAGGAATGCATCGAAGTCATCCTCCAGCAAGTACAACCAGTGCGGCATCAAACGCTCTCGGAAATCGATCAAGGGACCACCGATGATTCGCATCCCTTTGCTGCTGCAGAATTCAATCACCTTTTCTGCGTCGTCATAAGAGAACTGCCCCGAATCGGTTTCGATATCAGCCCAATTCAAACGAATCGCAGCAGAATTAAACGCCGAGGTAAAAGCAGTGTTTGACTGCAGACCGAGCGGTGAAGGCGGAGTGACGGTGCCAGCCAGAAGTGTGCCGATTTGCGGTTCGCGCTGCTTACGAAACGCAATCGACTGCACTGCGTAACTTTCACCCAAGTCCGAAATTGCTTTTTCCAGCAGCAGAATTGCCTCCATTGCCGCATCGCTCGAGCCATCAGGGTCAGCTCTTCGTTGGGCAGCATCCAAAAACCGAGCAGTCCCCTGCTGCAGCAATTCAATAAACTCTTTTCCGAGTGTCAAACCAGCTCGCTGCCACGCATCCGATTGGATTCGAGCTCGGTAACAACTACCTCGAGCAAACTCCAGTGGCAGCAAATGTGGCTCGTCATCCAACGGTCGCAGACTGCAAGTGCTGAGTGTGCGAAACCCAATGCCCTCCAAAGGACAGGCCATGTACAGTTTGCCAGAAGATTCAATCGCCCTGGTGAGGGTCAAACGCGATCCATCGAACTCAATCTGGGACTGCCACGGTACACCTTCAATTCCGCAGATGTACGCGTCACTCCACAGCGACTTTCCAATGAAATCGCTTGCCGTATGTGGGACATCAAAGTGGAACTGCCCCATACCGGCACGCCGCGAAATGAACAGGGAAAAGGGAATGGACTCCCGAACGATGCACATCGGCTTGGTCCGGGGGCATCTATGTTAGCCTTTTCGCCTGAGTCCTGCGACCATGCACGACAATGAAAGAATCTGTATCGATGTGCCGAAACGCTGAGCCGAAACGCTGTGCCGAAACCTAGCCGTCTACCATGAATCATGCCGTCAGAGACCAAGCAGATCCGCCCCCAAACCTCTCCAATCGACAACCCGATTGCTTTCCACACCCCAAACCGCGAGAAACAAGCACGCTGAGCCTCGTATTTCAGAACATTTTCAACCCTGAAACGCTCTGCTACCAGTTGTGATCCGGTTGCTCTGTCACCGCTGGTTTGCCAAATTACCAGCATGAACGAACAACAACGCGACGACCTATACCGATTTGACCCATCTGGCGCTCTGCTCGAAACCAATTTGCCGCTTCCCCGCCGCAGTGGTAAAGTCCGAGACGTCTATGACTTGGGCAACTCGTTGCTGATTGTCAGCACCGACCGCATCAGTGCATTCGATTACATTCTGCCATGCGGGATTCCGGGCAAAGGGCAGTTGCTTACCCAGATGAGTTCTTTCTGGTTTGAACAACTGGGCACGCGGCACCACCTAGTATCAACGGAAATCCCACCCTCACTAGCAACACAATTTGACATCGGCCCGTTACGGGGCCGCGTCATGCTGACCGAAAAAGCCGAAGTGATTCCGTTCGAGTGTGTGGTGCGAGGGTATCTGGAAGGAAGTGGGCTGAAGGAATACCAAGCTACGGGCGAGATTTGCGGCAACCCGCTTCCAGCGGGTTTGGCACAATGCGATCAGCTTCCCAACGCCATCTTCACCCCAGCCACCAAAGCAGAGGAAGGGCATGACGAAAATGTTTCCATCGAACGCATGATCACTGATCTTGGTGAGCCACTGGGGCACCAATTACGTGATACAAGTCTGCAGATTTATTCCGCTGCCTGTGACTACGCAGCAGCAAGAGGTTTGCTGATTGCTGACACAAAATTTGAATTCGGCAAGGTCCGCGATGAAGTCGTTTTGATCGACGAAGTCCTAACCCCAGACAGCTCACGCTTCTGGGCTGCAGACAATTATCACCCTGGACAGGCTCAAGCATCTTTCGACAAGCAATTCGTTCGCGAGTGGTTGTCGCAATGCGGCTGGGACAAACAAAGTGAGCCACCCGTATTACCAACCGAAGTGATTGAGCAAACAGCTGCGAAGTACCAAGAGGCCTACGACCGCCTGACGACCTGATTCAGCCTAATGCGTGGTACTCACACTCAGGGCATGACCACTCAAAATAAGTTTCTGCTATTGAAAGCCGCAGGCTTACTCCAACAAGCCGCAGGCAAGTTCTGCAATATGATGAACAGAAGCTTGCAGCTTACGACTTACCGATGAATTACTGGCTACCGATTGGCGTAGCACTCTCAGCGGACTTACTGTTCGTTTCTGAGTGTTCGGCCTTCAGCTGCCACCAATGCCTGAAACTGCTCAAACTTTGTATTGTCTTTCATGCGTTTCAGATTCTCGGCCATGATGACATTGTCGGCGGTACGCAGGAAACGATCAAACTTCACCTTCCGCTTCTGTTCACTTAAGGTAGATTTCTCCTCAAGAATCAGTTCCCGGTAGCGTTCATACTTGGGGTGTTCTTCAATTGCTTCGACCAGTTCATCGCTTCGTGTAGTGATCAATTCGATGGCAAGCGGATTGAGTACATTGGCCAAGGCAGGCCAGCGTCGCTTCAGATCCGAAGCGATCTCTTGCCTTAGTTCACTGCTTTTATTCTGGCCGCGAGACGTTGATTGACGATTCCGTCCGGATCCACGGCGGGTCTGCGTCGCTTTCCAGGCATCAACCAGACGTGCATCCCCAGAAAGTTTCAGTTGCTCCGACAAACCCTCGAGGATCGCTTTCTGGGAAACGGTCGCAAACTCCAAAACAGTTGAATACGCCACGTCATTGGCCAGCAAGTCGTCATCCTCTTCGCTGAACTTACTGTGCACAGTCAAGAATTCACCCGAAGTCTTGACTGGTAGATCGATGGTATCGGCGGTCAGGATGACATAAGCATGTGCCTCATCAAACGAGACCACACCATTCTGGTCATAGTCTGGGATCGCGATCGCCTTTCCACTTCGGTCCCGACCACCAAGGGCTGCCCAGAAAAAGGAGCTGTATTCCACATAACTGGCTTCATCGATTTCAGGTGTACAACCTGCGGCTGGACGATCGTGGACCGTGGCGTAAAAACCGATTCGCCGCTGCTTAGAAAGACCTCGATCAGGATCACCTCCATTGAACATGAAACGGGCAAATCCACCCGCATGACACTGGACCATCACGGTGACGACCTCCACACCCTCAGGTAATTGATCCAACATTTTGACCAACTCTGTCATTTTGATTGACTTATTGTTCCAAGTCGCGATGGTGGTGTCGTGTTCATTTCGACGATCACTGCTTCGGTTGCCGTGAGCCGTGACATAGCTGTCTCTTATACACATCTCCGAGCCCACGAGACCGAGGCTGATCTCG
>CAJXTM010000009.1 GCA_913061385.1 uncultured Rhodopirellula sp.
GATCTACACGTAAGGAGTCGTCGGCAGCGTCAGATGTGTATAAGAGACAGTAACTCGCCAACACTGACGCTAAGTTGCCCCATTGCGGATGCATCACACAGCAGTGGAATCGTATGGGCAGCTGCTTGACCGCTGTCCACAAGGCGGGTTGTTAACGGTCCAATCGTCAGGTTTCTTCCCTCGGGGTCAGTGCTTGAACAACTGGAGTCGCCGGTGGTGGGATTGCCGTCAGCGCCGAGATGGAAGCCAGACCTGACAAAGAACCATGAGGCGGCATAGTTGGTGTTGAATCCGTTTTCCAACATCTTTTTGGAGATCACTTCGGCCCTGGCCAATGAACCAGGAGGTAAATTTGCATCGAAAATCGTGCGAGAGATGTTTTTGACGGTTTGCCCCATGTCGTTGGTGTAACTTGCCGTGCCGAGTCGATCCACGCAGTTGGTCACTGCGAAGCTCGCTGGTTGCGCCGACAACATTTGCTCAATAGCCTGGGATGTTGTGTTTGAACTGCTGGGGCAGAGCATTTCGCTGGCTACAAATTTTCTCGAAACTGCATCTGAAACCCAGCCAATCTCAGTTGGGATTCCGTCGCGTTCGAGGTCGAATGCACCAGAACAAAAACTGCCATCAGGCATCGTGGCTGAACGGGCGATGAAGGCCACGCCAAACTGCTTCAAGTTGTTCTGGCATTGAGCTCCGCGAGCTGATTCCCGAGCCTTGGAAATTGCTGGTAACAGTACAGCAGCGAGCATGCCGATGATAGAGATAACGACCAGCATCTCGACGAGTGTGAAACCGGTGCGTCTGACGCTCGTGAGGTCATCAAGTGAGGTCTTGTTTACCGCGTTCATTGTATCTTCGCAGTGGATTGGCTTCATGTTCGTTCGTAGAAAGGAAGTGATGATTCAGGCTTGGGTCAGTCGCTTATTCGCTGCCCATTTTCAAGTACTTCTGGCTCTGCTGAAGTTGCGAGCCACAAGCCCCGCCCGAGTGCCAATAATTGACGACCTTGAAATGGTTTGCAACCTGCATTTGGGTGTGTCGCGAACTCTTCATCATTCCTACTTATTTCCGATCTGGCATGCCGCCGCCGCGCGGTTGAGTTAGCGCGTCGCATCTACCCCTTAACGATAGGTTTTTGAACGAAGAAACATCTGATGATGTCGCTTTGGTAAAGTGGGTGCGTTAATCAACTTCACGATTTCTTAATTTGTATTTTTTTACACTCAGACCTGTGTTTCATTACGTGACTAGCAATATCTCGCACGAGCTGCCGTTTTCTCGTCATCGAACAGAGTCGATGCAATTGCAAAGACTCAATGAATTGCTGCGGGAGGTGCAGGATCGCCCGTTTTTTGGTGAACGACATCTTGGTCACCGCTCTCCTCTCAAGTCGCTTGATGACTTGACCTCCTTGCCGCTATTGACGAAGGAGGATGTGTTGGGGAATGCTGCGGGCCATCCCGCGCGGATCTTTGATTTGCCTCGAACCGAGTACACCCGACTGCACCAGACAAGCGGAACCAAAGGGTTCCCCATGACCGTTTTGGATACGCCTGCAGACTGGGACTGGTGGTTGACTTGCTGGGACTACGTTCTTGATGCGGCCGAGGTTAAGCGGTGTGATGTGGCGATGATGGCGTTTTCGTTCGGCCCCTTCATTGGATTTTGGACAGCGAATGATGCGTTAGTTCGCCGCGGTACAACCGTCGTGCCGGGCGGTGGGATGACAAGTCAGCAGCGGATTCAGATGATTCGTGACCACGAGTGCACCGTCCTGTGTTGCACTCCGACCTACGCGTTGCACCTTGGAGCCGTAGCTCAAAAGCATGGCATTGACCTGACCCAGACATCTGTCCGTCGAATCATCGTTGCTGGTGAACCAGGGGGATCGACGCCAAGTGTCCGGACTCGATTGGAATCTCTGTGGGGGGCCAAAGTGGTCGATCACGCAGGAGCCAGTGAGGTTGGGGCATGGGGGTTTGGGAACCCGACAGGGACTGGAATTCACGTCATAGAAAACGAATTTATCGCGGAGTTGCTGCGTTTCGATGTTGAGCATCCTCAAGGCGTCGAGGTGGATGATGGCGAACAAGCTGAGTTGGTGCTGACGAGCCTTGGGCGGTTTGGGGGACCTGTGGTTCGGTATCGAACAGGCGATATCGTTCGTGGATATCGGCAGCACGATCAAGCCTGCGGTTTTCTTTTTCTTGATGGGGGGGTGCTCGGTCGCGTCGATGATATGATGGTGATTCGTGGAGTGAATGTGTTTCCCAGCAGTGTTGAGTCCATGGTCAGGGAAATTGCGCCACTGGCTGAATTCAGGATCATTGCTACTCGTGTTTCAGAAATGGACCAACTGGCGATCGAGTTGGAGGCTGATGAGGCAGGCGTTGCCGAACTGTCTGACCTGATTCGTGAGCGATTAGCGATGCGAGTGAGTGTTGTGGCCGTTGCCGCCGGAAGCTTGCCTCGTTTCGAAGCCAAAGCGAAACGACTGGTCGATCGCCGTACGATGTAGACAATGCGGTGGCGACCAAGTTGCATCTGTTCCCTGAACCTTAGTTCTGTAAATCTTGATGAAAGAACGGTATTCCAAAATGACCGAGCCCGTTTTTAATGAACCCAAGGTGAGCTTGCCCGCTGGTGTTGTACCTGTCGGGCTCGTGCGGAATGGGAGGTCAGGGATTACCATTGGTTGGAGCGACGGCGTCGAAACAAAGTGGACGGCTGAGCAGTTGCGCAAAGCTTGCCCGTGTGCGACATGCCGAGAAAAACGACGCGGTGAACAGAACAAGATTGTTGCCCGCGAGGCTAAACTCGCTGTCCTGCCGGTGTTGACTGCCGCTGAAGCGCAGCCATTGACGATCGAGGGGATGAAGCCTGTCGGGGCCTACGCTTACAATATCCGTTTCAGCGATGGGCATTCGTCCGGGATTTACTCCATGGAATTGTTGAGGACATCAGATTGACTTTCGACAGTCTTTCGGTTTCAGCGGTGAATCTCTTATTTATAGCTCGTGGTGGGTTGGCAAGTTGGGAGTCTCGGAGCTAGTTGGGAGAATGCTGCTTCAAGGTTTTACCTGATCATGTTTGTAGGCGTGTATCATCCGAGTGGGGTGTCTTAATTCCCTGTGCCCCAACTCATGTAGGCTTCGTTAAGAGTCGGACAATACTCTTCGCGAGTTGCTTGAAATCAAAGAGTTGTTTAGCAATAGTCTAAGACCGTAGGCGATGTTGAGTGAGTAAAAAGATCGGTTGTGGCTTTGCACGTCAGAGTCAGGCTGCCCGCTCAACCCTGATTTTGATCATGCGATTAAGATAGGAAGGCAATATGCTGTGGTTGTGGCGTGTCAAAGAATGGTGGCGTATCCTTCATGATCCGATCGAAAAGGCAAAACGCAAGCAGTTCAAACGCAGCCAAAGGATGGCGGATTTTCTCGAGAAGAACCGACGGTCTGAAGGAGATCCTGATGACTGAGGCGATCAGTGACTGTCAGAGATGTTTGGTGATGTGTCACGCCCGCTGCTGTAGTTGGACTGCCACGGATGTGTTGAAATGCGGGGGAGTTATTGCCGCCAATTCGCGGGGCATCACGCAGGTGTGCGAGTGACAGCAAAAATCAAACTTTCACTAACTTGCTGACTCGTCCGCCACGAACCCACTCTGTGACAAAAATATTGCCGTCCGAGTCAAAGCAGGCATCATGAGGGTGAACGAATTTTCCCGGGATCCATTTTTCAGGGCTCGTTCGCATCGCTTCTTTCTTGTCGAGCACCCGGTTGCGCCACGCTTCATCGTCGCCCAGGTGGGCCAGCGGTTCGTTCGTAGGCCCTAGTATCGTGATGCGGGCGTGTAAGTCTGGAACCAGGAGCAGGTCGCCTTGGCTGTCGATGTCAGCTGGAAATAGGAAGCCACGCTGGGTACGCAAGTGGTCACCGTTCATGTCGAACCACTGTAGTCTTGAATTAGCACGGTCGGCAACGACTAGTTTTGGAGTTCCGTCCCGTGTATCAAGCCACTGTCCATGAGGCGTACGGAACTGTCCGTTTTTTTGCCCGAAGCCGCCGATCGCTTTGACGAAGTTGTCCTTGGCGTCATAGTGGTACAGGTATGCACTCCCGTAACCGTCACCAAGATAATATCCGCCATCGGGGCGAAAGCTGATGTTCGTGGGGCGAAACCCAAGTTTCTGATCGCCGGAAAATCCAGCATGCTCAAAAATCTGGTTGCGATCACGTGTCCACACTAGTTCACCGTTGAGCGACATTTTGGCGAAAGACTTTTTGGCGTAGGAGGCCGATAGGTAAATGAATTCCTCGTTTCCTTCGGTTCGAATGTCGATCCCATGGCCACTGGATGTGGATGAGTCACCCTTTTTGACACTGTGAAATCCAGCGAGGCTTTTTACGAATCTTCCATCCGGATCAAACACATAGACCGAGTCGGGTGTTCCAGTGTGCGTGATGTAGACATATCCTTGCCTGTCAATGCAGACACCATGAGATGCGTTGCCATAATCGTGTGTCGCTGGCAGATTTTGTCGACCCCAGTGATGGATGACCTTGTAAGTGTGCTCTCCTGATCCTACGACCGGTTCCTTGTTGCCGGATTTGTCATCGGCGTGCAGGATCAATGGGCCTGCTGCGACAGGGATCGCTGCTGTCGCACACGCCGTGGTCGACAGGAAGTTGCGGCGACTTGTTTTGTGGTTGGGCACGTTGCATACCTTGGCCGTTGGGGATGGACTGGTCATCACGGCTCGATTGAAATGATCGTCAATCATCGCCGCGGGTGGCTTTGTGGAGGACAGAGTCGTTTCTGTTACTCACCATTCTTTTTTTGCTCACCGAGCGTTCATCGGCTCGGAACATGGTTGATCGTCCAGTAAAGTTCATCTGCGAAATCGGTTCCGTCCACAGCTTTTATTCGGATCTTGATATGTGCTTGGTCAACAGGAATCATTTTACGGACGTTCAGCTTTACACTTCGCCCGTCTGATCCTAGTGTGACTGACTCAATTTGGATTGGTTCAGTCCCAGGCTTGTCAGTCAAGGGTGAATAACGATCTGATCCATAGCTGCTACGCCAGTGATAGTTCCAATGCTCAGCTTGATAAGCCTCAGGCGTCGTCGCACTATCCGGCTCAAGTGGGAAGTTGAATCTGAGTAGCAATCCATCCTTTTCAACTTTGCACTCAGTGACCATCTTCCATGGCTTTCCGGTGTACCGTACGCGTTGCAGTCCGCCGGCCAGTAAACCGGCTCGACCACCACCATTCCAGCCCTGAAGCCCGGTTGCGTAAACTTGACCATCCTTTGGATTGACTCTTGCACGCATGATCCCAGTACGGAAATCGAATGGAAGTTTGGCAATGGCTGCTTGAGTATGTCCCTCGATATCCTGAATCATCAGGTAGGACATCCAACCTTTTCCAAAACTGGTGTGAAGTAGATGACCTGATAGTGGTCCCCACCGTTCATCGTCGACCCAAAGTTGACCGCCGGATGAATTGTCGAAATCTTGCGGCATCCAGATAAGTGGAGGATCAAAGGATGACGGGGGTACAACGTTTTTGATGTCAATGGTTCCTCCACCTGGTTCCCACATTCCGGGAATTGAATAGGTTTGAACCCAGCCATAAAATCCGTTCAGTTTTAACAGGCTCACCTTTGACGCTGGTGTCCATTGACCTTGGTTGTCGCTTGCGGTTGGTCGTCCGTCCGGAAGCATGCCCATGCCATTGGGTGTGCGGAAACCTGTGCAAAAGATTTCCCGTTTTTTACCGTCGGGAGAGATTTTGATCACTGCACCTGGGAGTGCCGAATCAGCGCCGTGACCACTCTTGCTGTAGTAGAAGTTTCCAGTCGCGTCTGTTTGAAGGTCAAAATTGAATGCGTGGAAGTTGACGGAGACATCCATGTCAGCACTGAAACTCTCGTGGAAGTCTGCCTCGCCGTCCTGATTCAGGTCATGTAACTTCACGATCCGGTCTTTGCAGGTGACAAAGACGTGTTCGTCAACGACTTTCACACCAAAAGGTTCATAGAGTCCTCCAGCGAATCGTTTCCAACGCAGGTCCTTAAGCTCGCTGTCGATACCGGAGACAATCCAGATGTCACCGCCATAGGTCGATAACGCCATGCGACCGTCGGAAAAGAAGTCGAGAGCTGATGTTCGGAACCAACTGTTCCACGGATTCGAATCCGGCAGCGTAAGTGTGTCCAACGCATAACCTGAAGGCTCGAGACCTGGATAGCCGACGGTGTGCAGTGTCTCAGGCCAACGTAATGGACCGCCGGAAATCAGGTCAGTAATGATTGATTGGTCTTGATGTGGAGCGGTTTGGGTAGATGCAAGCCATCGCTTGAGTGATGCTTTATCGTCACCTTGCGACCGATGGATTGTAATGTTGCGTGTTTTATGATCCTCCGGAAACTTCAGACACAGACGCCGCTTGTTATCGATTTCCCACAGCAATCCCGCAGCGTCGCCCGAGATCGCTGCTGCTGTATATGTGACGAGCTGGCCAGCGTCATGTTGGTAGCTGATGATGAAGTGATTCTCTGCAGGGCTGATCGAATCAGTTGGTGCCGTTGGGCTAATCGACTTCAATCCACCGGCGAGTGTACCAATCGTATTGTGGACCTTGTGATTGGCTGTCGCATCAGCAGTGTCCTGCTCCAGTGCCACTGATAGAACTAACGGTGCGCCACCCATGATCTGCATCGTATGGGCCAACCCGTTTACTGATTGTGCTGGAGCTTCAAGGATTGCTCGGTCGTCAATTGAATAGCTCATTACAACCTGTTCAGCGTGGTTGTAATGTCCCTTGTAATTCATCCATTGAGCCGGCATCGGACCTCGCGGTAAGAGTGCCTCTCGAGGGTAATCGAGTGATCCATCGTGTCCCCAGGCCCAGCCAGACCAAGCGTCGATTTGTTTTCCCGCCGGAGTTACCGTTCCCTCCCCACGGTCTCGAATATGTTGGGTTTGACTGAGGTCCAGTCCACCGTTCCAGATGCCAGCCTGATCCATGGAGTGCAGGTCGTAGGAAATCGTGGTGCTGCCGAGATCAATGTTCAGCACGCTGCTATGTTCACGTCCCAGTTGTGACCCCAAGGCACTGCCATAATTACGTTGGATGTCAGGCTGTTCAGACCCATTTCGAGTTCCTTTGGGTAAGCTAGCGAGATATTCCTTGTCGACTTTAAAGTAGTCTGGGTTTGAGGGTTTCATGAATTGTTCGCGAACGTAGTGCACGACTTGATAACGTTCCTTGGGGGTCAGGTGTCGCATTGAAGCCATGAGCCCCTTGCCTTTAGACAGGGTCATGAACATCTGGAAAGGCTCAGAACCAAACCGCATCTTGTCCCTGCCAAAAGCACGTGCGGTGGGAAGCGAGGGTGTGTTTCCGTCGTTCCCATGGCAGTTAAAGCAGTAACCGTGGTAGATACCTTTGCCCGTTTCAAAATCTCGGCTGCGCAGCTTGCTAATGATGCCCGCATGGTCAAGGTCCTGCGTGTCATCCTTGAATTGAAGCTGATCGGGGCTTGGCATTAATTCCTTTGCTCGGATCGTGCCTCCTTCCGCAATCTCAATCAGATAGAGGGTCAGGTCAAGGAAGTCACGAAGATTACCGATGGTTGCAACTAAGCCCTCGGGCATCATTGACTTAGTATTCGTCTTGATCGCCTCGATTTCGTTTTTGGAAATGACACGACTGCGATCCAAGTCATTTGCGGATCGCACTGTAACCGTGTCTTCGTTCTCACTGATTACGAGAGCAACAACCACCTCACCACTTGTGGTCAAGATTGATTTTGTTTCATGGTCCTTGTGAATCACTTTTGATGGGTAAAGAAGCGCTTCGACCAAATGTGTATCCGATACTTTTCTAATTGTTGCGAGGTCGGGCCCGAGCGGCGAATTATTTCTGCTAGTCGCTTCGGTACTTGCACTTCGATGAGGTGTCGTGTGGCAGTGAATGCAGGATGCGGGTGAGGTGTAGAAAACCAAAGCACCGCGTTTCGCATCTCCTCGTTCTCGTGCTTGGTTTGCTAAGTCGGCTGGGGCGGCAGTTGTTAGCTGTTTGATAAATGGCATCGGTGCCCGAACCGTTTCAGCCACTGCTTGCATGTTTACTGAACAGATTGACAAGCATGTAATGAATAAGATTCGTTTGCTGAACGGAGAATGCATGAGGAGGGCAGCGATGGTGGGGTGGGGGATTTGCGTGACTACTGTGAGTTTACACTTATCGGGTTCACCTTGGCTGCTCTTTGGGATGACGTTTGCGAGCGGGAACATGCTGCCGTCGAGCAGTGAGCGTGTCTAGCGGGTACGGCAAGGATGAAATTTTGCCGAGCTTCCTGGTCTTTTTGTGGGGGGGTGATGTGCAGGTACCGTCCGTGCGGCCTGTGTTCACTGAACGTCCTCGTTTTGCGGAGTGATTCCCATCGTCCCGCAGTAAAGGCTGCCAGCCTCTTAACCGTGCATCAAAACGTTCGATTTCGTTGATGCGAGCGACAGTTTTAGCGATCGTTCTCTCCTCGCTCGGGCTAGGTTCTGCCGTGAATGTAGTTGTTGCGGAGAAGCCAGTATTGAGCTCCATTCCGGATTCCCGGGTAGTGTAATTGCGTTCACTGGGGTAGGGGTTTTTCCGGCAGTGGGTTAGAAAATAAGTTCGAAATTGTAGAAAAAAAAGTTTGACATCTGCGGGTAACCGCTAACCTTATCGGCAAGGAGTCGCAGTCTTGCAGGATGAACAACTGCGGTTCCTCTAATCAGCTCACATGTTCTGAGAACGCTATTCAACCTCCAACCTTCGCACAGAAGGAATACGGGATTTAACATGCGCCAAGGTTCTAAAAGTCGAGATCGATTGCTCCGCAGATCTGCCTCCAGAAGACGAGTTTTTGAATTATTGGAGTCGCGCCGTCTGCTTGCAGCGGACGGAACTCTGAACTGGATGGATCCGGGGCATTGGCACGGCGGTTGGGAAATGAGTCCTGCTGAGTTTCAGCAGTACTCACCCTTCGGGCCAATGCAGGACGGTGCTTACGATAATTATGTGAGCAATTTCGACAATCACGATTGCGATGGTGGAGATGGAGATGGCCCACCGCATGAGCCAGGCTGTTCGTGTGGTCAGTGCACTGCGGTAGGTCCAACGTTGTTTGTTGAGCGACCCGAGCAGGTTTTCGATTTTATCGAAGAGGGTGGTGGAGCGTCGGGATCCTCTGCTCCTGCGGCATTGGCTGATACCTTTTTGCTGCATAGTCTCCCCAATGCTGACCACACGATCTACCTCGACTTCAATGGCCATGTAACAGAGGGAACGACTTGGAATTCATCGAGCGGGATCAACAGCATCGTTTCACCAGCCTACGATCCGGGGGGTAATGGTGCCGGTTTCACGGATAGCGAACTCGCTCAAATTCAAGGAATCTGGAAGCGGGTTGCTGAAGATTTCTCGCCATTTGAAATTAACGTGACGACGGAAGACCCGGGCACCGCGGCCCTCAGTAAAACTGGTGGTGCAGATGCCCAATGGGGATCGCGTGTTGTCATAACCGAAGATTGGGACAACTGTGGATGCGGTGGTTTTGCATACCTGACAAGTTTCAATGACTCTGTGGATGAACCAGTCTTCGTTTTCAACACTAGTGCGATTGGAGTCTCCGCAGCCACAACGCACGAAGTAGGTCATGCATTAGGACTCAGTCATGACGGTACGACGGCGGGTGCTGCTTACTACGGAGGTCATGGCTCAGGAGAGGTTGCTTGGGGACCGATCATGGGAAGTGGTTACAGTACCAACATGACCACATGGGACACGGGGCAATACTATCAAGCCAATAATAGTGAAAACGATTGGCAGATCATCACAAGCAACAACGGATTTGGATACCGCGCTGACGACCATGGCGGAACGGTTGCAAGTGCTAGTGCATTAGACAATGACGGGGCGAACGCCAGCGACGCCAACTTGGTAGACGTCAGCGGGTTTGGAGTCATTTCACAGGCCGCCGATCAAGATTGGTTTGCATTCGAAACTGGTGATGGCCAGATTAATCTCACCATCGATTCCTATGTACAAGAGACGTTTGTAAATAATGGCGTTGGCTTCACTCGCTCGATTGAGGCAACCCCTGTTGGCGATCAAGGATCAAACCTCGATGTTGTCGCAACTATTTATGACAGCAGCCAAAACGTGGTTGAAATCTCAAACCCTGCGACAGCACTTAGTGCCTCATTCAACAACCTAAATTTATCTGCGGGGACGTACTACATCGCAATTGATGGTACTGGGTACGGAAACTGGGCCGCGAACCCACCAACCGGATTTGATCAGTCTGTAAGTCGAGGGCAGTATTACATTAATGGTACAGTCGTAATCAGTTCGCAAACTCTCATCGCAGGGAATGATGCCGCTACGACTCAGGTTGATACTCCGGTGGATATCAACGTGCTGGAAAATGACTCTGATCCGCAAAATGGATCATTCTCAATCACTTCCGTAGGCAGTCCCGCCAATGGACAGGCGACGCAGGCCAGTGGAGTCGTTACATACACACCGAGTAGCGGCTTTAGTGGCACTGATACGTTCACGTACACGATCACAGATGATCAACAAGAGACAGCAACAGCAACGGTAACGGTTTCCGTCATACCGCCTACTCCGCCAATCTTGTTTGTGGACGATGACCAGGGTGCAGCTTACGAACGTTTCTATACGGCAGCCCTCGACGCTAATTCCCTGCAGTACGACACTTGGCAGGTCTCTTCTCAGGGATTGCCGGGAACCGCTGATCTGAGTGGTTACGAGGTGGTGATCTGGAACACTGGTTTTGATTATTCAGCCTCGGATGCGGGTGTTTCGACCGCTGAGCAAACTGCTTTGTCAGGTTACCTTGATGGTGGCGGAGGTTTGTTCCTTGTTGGCCAGGATATTCTTTACAACGGTGTGAGTGCTTCTTTTCAGTCTGATTATTTGAAGCTGGCTTCGTTTACGAGTGATGTTCGTAATCTGAGCCAGTATGTCGGTGTCAGTGGTAGTTCGATCAGCGATGGCATGAATCTGAGTTTCAGCCTTCCGTCCGACTTTAGCGCAGACTGGAGTGACTCGTTGGCACCTGCAGCGGGAGCGGAGGGTGTTTTCTATCGCAACTCGGTGAACAGTGATGCTCAGCCTTTCAATACGATTGGTTATGGCGGTGAAGATTTCCGTGTAGTGTTCATGGCCTCACCGTTTGAAGGAATCAGCGCGAGTGCTGGTAATCCCAACAATCAAGCCTTTGTCATGGACAAGGTGATTGACTTTCTGATGCCCCCAGTCACAGCTACGGGTGATGTGGTTGTTTCCGCCCCCAGTCCATCTTCGGTGACAACAGAATCCAGTAGTTCGATCAGTTTCACTGTTGCTCTGACAGAGGCTCCCGTTTCGGATGTGAGTTTTAGCGTAGCGTCGAGTGACTTGAGTGAGGGTACTGTCGATGTGAGTCAGTTGACATTCAATTCCAGTAATTGGAATGTTGCTCAGACAGTAACAGTGACGGGGGTTGATGACTCGGTGGTAGATGGTGATGTCATTTACTCGGTTGTTCTCGGCGTCGCAGATACGACAGACAGTAATTACAGTGGCCTGAATCCTGACGATGTATCACTTATCAATGAAGATGATGACATTGCAGCTTTGTCCCTTGATTTGGGTGCTGGTTCGGTTTTAGAGGGATCAACGTTGATTGGCGTCGTGTCTCGTAATACAGGCACAGGTTCCCCTTTGACGGTGAACTTAAATAGTGTTGACACGACTGAAGCTTCGGTTTCGGGCACTGTGACGATTGCAGCGGGCGCGTCCTCTGCCCAGTTTGTGATCACTGGCGTGGACGATTCTTTTGTGGATGGTGACCAGCAGGTTTCGATCAGTGTTAGCTCGTCTGGTTACACGGGGGCATCTGGTGATGTCACTGTCGTTGATACTACCAACCCTGCTTTGAGCCTTTCTCTTGCAGATGGTGCGATCAGTGAGTCAGGTGAGGCCACGACAGGAACTGTGACTCGCAACACCTCTGGTGATGCGTTGGATGTGACGATTGTCAGTAGCGACGAGTCCGAGGCTTTGGTTGGCACATTGACGATTGCTGCGGGTGAGACGAGCGGTACTTTCACGGTCACTGCCCAGGACGACACTCTGGTTGATGGTGATCAGGCTGTGACGATCAGTGTGGATGCAAACGGATACTTAGGTGACAGTGCCGCACTGACCGTTACTGATAATGAGGTGGCGTTGTTGACGGTTTCGATTACACCTTCAGACGTTACAGAAGGATCAACGACAACAGGAACAGTGATTCGTAATACTGGCACTTCCGGTTCGTTGGTGGTGACGCTCGAGAGTAGCGATGATGGTGAGGCGACAGTTCCCTCAACGGTCACGATTCCAGCTGGCCAGTCGAGTGTTGATTTCGTTGTCACCGGTATTGAAGATGGTGTGGTTGACGGAGTTCAGTCAGTAACCATCACGGGCACTGCGACCGGTTTTGATTCGGGGACTGGCAGTGTTAGCGTTCTGGATAATGATGTGCCGACGTTAACTCTGGAGATTGTTGCTGCTGAGGTAGCCGAGAACGGAGTTGTGACAGCGAGCGTTACTCGGAATACAGACGTGGGTTCGGATTTGACAGTTAATCTTACAAGTAGTGACAGTGGTGAGGCGTCGGTTGTTCAGAGCGTTGTGATCCAAGGTGGGGCGTCGAGTGCATCATTCGACGTAGTGGGGCAAATAGACGGTGTTGTTGATGGCACGCAAACGGTGACCATAACAGCAAGTTCGACAAGCTTCATCGACGGAAGTGATTCGATTGGTGTTGCTGACATCGATTCCGAGGAAACCGATGTCTTTTACTTCTCCCGAAAAAACAATGGCTCTGTCGCAGGAGTTGTGTTTCAGAATGAAGATATCGTTGCCTATGACGGTAGCGAATTCCGGGTGTTCTTTGATGGAACGCCATGGGCAAGCGGTCGAACGCTGGATGCTTTTTGTATCCAAGACAATGGGGACATTTTGATGTCCTACAGTACTGCGGGCTCGATTACGGGTGGCTCCCTTTCTTTTGACGATTCAGATATCGTGAAATTCTCGCCAAGCACGCAGTCTTGGGAAATGTATTTCGATGGTAGTGACGTGGGACTCACCACTAACGGTGAAGATGTGGATTCAATTAGTTTCGCACCCGATGGGCGGCTTGTAATCTCGACGAGTGGATCGGCATCTGCAAACGGTATCAGTTCGCGTGATGAAGACATGATTGTGTTCAACCAAAGTTCGTTGGGGGCAAATACTGCTGGTAGTTTTCAGATGTACTTTGATGGCAGTGATGTAGGGCTGGCTACATCATCAAGTGAAGATGTGGATGCGATTTCGATCACCAGTGATGGATCCATTTACATGTCGACGGTTGGCAATTTCAGTGTTAGTGGTACTAGTGGTGCCGACGAAGACGTTTTTGCTTTTGATCCCTCGTCGTTAGGTGCCAGCACCAGCGGGGCGTTCCGTCCAGGGCTTTTCTTTGATGGTAGTTCTTTCGGTTTTGGAAATGATATTGGTGGACTTCATGTGGTGGATCCACCCGCAAATTCAGCAGGGTCGGGAGGAGCGGTAGCATCCGCAGCTGGTCCTGGGGGCGCTGCTCCTGACGGCCTGATGATTATCTCGGACGTAGAACCTGATGTCTCAGTGGAGGTGTTAGGTCCTCTGACGTTTGCTCAGTGGCAGACGCTCACCAGCGGCGAATTTGTCGTGGAATCAGTAAATGAGCCAGCTCAATCGTCTGCTAACGATGAGTTTTTAGATGAGGCGGCGCATTTGATGTGTCTGGATGAAGTATTCACCGAGTGGGAGCTTTGACCCAAACTGGTTCTACTAATCAGCGGGTTGATGATGCCAGTGAAGTATTTTGTCGCTCGGAAATCCGCCGGTAGTATGTGTCGGTGAAAGTGGCAAATGCGACTGGCTTGTAACTGTCTGGGCATTCGGATGTTAGTTGTCGCCTCAGCATTAGCGGTTCCAGTGGGCGAGATGGTAGTCTTCAAATACGCGTATTCACGGTTGGGGCCACACGGGCGATTGCATTGCAAGTTCGGTTGAGTTGCCGGTTCGTTCGATTTCGTGATTGAGACACTGGTTTTCCCGTGGCCCTTACCATGAAGTGGTGCGGATCTCGTTTGCTAGCAGTACTGAATCAGGGCTTCATCCACGATTCGATCATGTTCCTGTTTTGCTTTGATCAGGAACTCGAGGTTTTTGGCTGTTAGGAAACCCATTTTTTTTGCGAGTTCACCGAAGAGCATTTTGCAGTTCTTTTGCTCGTCACAGACTCGAACCACCTGTTCGGTAGTGAGCAGTCCATTTTGTACTGCTATTTCACCAAGTGGTTGGACTCTGAGCCGAATCGACAAAGGTAGTTCTTGCAGACTTGGTTTTTGAAAAGTCATCACATGCTGCCCTAAAGTTTACGAGGATTTTTGGCTGAAAGAACAGCCCTGACCACATGAACGCTACTTCGTAAACGCTGTTCGTGACGGCAACACTGCGGCTTTTTTACAAAAATGCGTCTAGACGGGAAAGTGCCTCGGGTTCTGCTGCTTTTACCCGTAACATTTTCAGCAGTTTGTGATTCTTAGGGAAGGATTGTGGTAGTCGTTTCGGGTGATGTGCAACCGTTCGCTTTTGTTTGCTGAGATCCGATGAGGTGTAAAGTTAGTAGCGTGGATACGGTTTGCTTTCACGCGGTACTCGGTCATGAGGATGCGTTTTGTGGCGATCAGCGTTATCTTGTCGGCCAAGACTCGATTTGCGGAAGTGTCGATGGAGACAGGGGTCTTTGGATCATCAACCTTGGGAACCGACAGTGAAGCGAGAATTATTGCATCCACGTGATCAAATCATGAAGACGATGGAGCGAATTTATCGGTATCGAATGACCACCACTTCCGGCGGTAACTTGTCGATTCGTGATGCGTCCGGCGATATCTGGATTACTCCTGCGAGGGTAGATAAGGGCAATTTACAGCCAAGCGATATTGTTTGCGTGCGGACTGATGGGACAGTTGATGGTAAACATCCACCGTCCTCGGAGTTCCCATTCCATCAGTCCATCTATAGCGTGCGTCCTGATGTGAATTCGATAGTGCACGCCCACCCTGTTGCGCTTGTAGCTTTCAGTATTTGCCAGTTGGTACCTGAGACGAGATTGTTTCATCAAGCGCATGCGGTATGCGGTCAGACTGGATTCGCTCCATATGCTCTGCCCGGTAGCGAGGCCTTGGGAAACGTAATCGCTCAACAGTTTCGCGATGGTTGCGACAGCGTGATTTTGGAAAACCACGGGGTGGTGGTCGGTGGTGACTCTTTGTCGCGTGCGTTTCAGCGTTTCGAGGCTTTCGAGTTTGCCGCCAAAACAATCATCAAAGCCAATCAGTTGGCGGCGGTTCGTTATTTGTCAGACAGCCAATTGCAGCAGACACATGCGAGGACCGTCAAGCTTGAGTCGTTTGTTCCAGGTGATGCATCGATTCGCGAACGGGAGTTGCGGAGAGATTTGTGCGATTTCATTCGGCGAGGTTGTCGGCAACGATTGCTGATCAGCACTGAGGGTAGCTTTTCAGCTCGTGTCGATAATCAGGCATTCTTAATTACCCCTACCCATCAAGATCGGGAGTGTCTTGAGATCAGAGATTTGGTGTTGGTCAAACAAGGGTGCATGGAAGATGGAAAGAAAGCGAGTCGGGCGGTGCGGGCACATCAGGCGATTTATCAGCGACATCCCGATGTTCACGCAATTGTTTTTGCACATCCAGTCAATGCAACCGCTTTCAGCGTTACAGGGGAGTGTTTTGACGCGCGGACGATACCTGAGAGTTATGTGTTCCTACGCGATGTGGCGAATGTTCCCTATGGAATTCAGTATCACAATGGCGAGCAGATTGCTGATCACGTTTCAAGTGAAAAACCAGTTGCCATTCTAGAAAACGATGGTGTTTTGGTGACTGGAAATACCGTCTTGGATGCTTTTGATCGGTTGGAAGTTTTGGAGGCAACAGCAGAGGCCGTGATCAATTCCAGAGCAATCGGTGATGTTTCGTCGATGTCACCAGAGACGATCACTGAACTTCGAAAAGCATTCAATCTTGATTAATTGGATCGCTGCTTGCCAGCGGCGAAGGATCGGCCAGTTGAAGAGAATGTGAAGTAGCAACGCAGCATCCAAGCCAGAAAACGGTTGCAGGTGTCTGCTTTACCCACTTTGCCGGTCTGGGGAGTTTTCGGACTTCACCCCAAATAACTGCGATGTTCACGTTTTTCACGAACTGTCAGCGGTGGTTGGTTGGTGAGCCAATGCAGGGTCGCTGATGCCGAAAAACCTTGTTTCAGCCCTCAAGAGAGGCGACGGTGGGATTCGAACCCACGAATAATGGATTTGCAATCCATCGCCTTAGCCACTTGGCCACGTCGCCTTTGTCTGCGCAACCTAGAGAAAGGTTGTTGATCAGTCAAGATCGGCAGTTTTTCGTCCTGGCAAGTCTGCCAGTTATGACGGTAGTATCGTCCACCTACCCCCGCTACTTGATCAGAGATTCAAAGTTTTTCCTAGGTTCATTTTTTGCCTGCTACGTGAGTAGGATTGGTGAGAACTCGCTTTTTTTCGGAATTCAATGCGAGCGCGTGGATCGGATCAACATGGCGTTTGCAAATATTTAGAACAGTGCATTTTGAACTGGCCAAAGAGGCTATTTTCAATGCAGGGAACCGGCAGCGGTACCCGCTTAAAGATGGGGTGCTAAAAAACGGACATTCAAAGTTTTTCTGCCGCGCTGCGTTCGCGATTCAAGCATTGCCGAAACACTGGATTTCCGATTCGGCGCCTGGCACCAAGCAGTGAAACCGGCACCAAGCAGTGAAGCCGGCACCTGTCTCTTATACACATCTGACGCTG
>CAJXTM010000010.1 GCA_913061385.1 uncultured Rhodopirellula sp.
CTACACGTAAGGAGTCGTCGGCAGCGTCAGATGTGTATAAGAGACAGGACATGCACAATGCCTTGGCGGACATCGTCAATGTCAAACAGAGTGACACCAAATTCTTTGCAATTATCACGTAGTGTGTCGATCTGTTTCCGGCTGATCGGGTCAGCGATCGGCAGGTTGCGATCAGACGTTGGCACGTTGTGGTCGGGCGTGGCAATTGTTCGTTCGGCCCGCCGTATTGGACGCCCATTCAAACGAAGTCCTTCGAACGCCTGGGGGCTCGTCACTTCATGAACCAAGTGCAAATCGATGTAAAGAATCGACGGGCCCTGCTCGGGAGCATGTACAACGTGTTGGTCCCAGATTTTTTCAAGCATGGTCCGCGGGGCGGACGAATTGGCATCAGACATTTGGTGCAAAATACGGAGGAAGGGAATCAGGTGACACGATTTACTGTCAACTCTAGACGTCGAAATGTCAACGGCTGAGGCGGTGGGAACAGCCTCAGAGTGACTGATTATGTCCAGAACTGTCCTGACAAACTGCCTTGTTCATAAAATTCCGACTGAGGCCAGATGACGCGGCAGGTCAATCAAATAGGCACGTTGGAGAAGCCAAATGATCAGATGCCTGACTGGCACGCATCAGAATCGCAAGCATGAAGGCTCCAAGAGGCATGGCGGCTCCCGATTGTGGGGCGGGCGTGTATTGGGCGTTTCAATGACAACCTGTCCAGGATCGCAAGCTGCGATTAGTGGTGAGTGCGATCAGGACTTAGATTGAAAAATAGTCTCGATACCAATCGACAAAATTTTGGACGCCGATCTGGATGGGAGTTGAGGGTCGGAAGCCGACGGCAGCTTCCAGTGCATTGATGTCTGCAAAGGTAGCTGGCACATCTCCTGCCTGCATGGGCATCAGGTTTTTCTTCGCCTGAATCCCAACCGCTCGTTCAATCGTTTCAATGAAGGTCGATAATTCGACTGGGTTGTTGTTGCCAATGTTATAAACCCGATAAGGTGCCGAACTGGTCGATGGATTGGGGTCCCTGCTGTCCCAGTCGGGGTCAGGTGCTGCAATCTGTTCTGACGTTCGATCGACGCCTTCGACGATATCGTCGATGTAGGTGAAGTCGCGTTTCATATGGCCTTCATTGAAAACATCAATAGGACGCCCTTCGAGGATGGCTTTTGTGAACAGAAACAACGCCATATCAGGACGTCCCCATGGACCATAGACGGTGAAGAATCGCAGTCCCGTTGTTGGCAGTTCGTACAGGTGACTGTACGTATGAGCCATCAGTTCATTGCTCTTTTTAGTGGCTGCGTAAAGACTCATCGGATGATCAACGCGGTCGGCCGTTGCAAAGGGCATTTTGGTGCAACCACCGTAAACACTGCTGCTGCTTGCATATGTCAGGTGGGGTGTTTTCGCATTTCGACATGCTTCAAGGACGTTCAGAAACCCAACGATATTGCTTTCTGTATATGCCCGTGGGTTGGTGATCGAGTAACGAACGCCTGCCTGAGCTGCCAAGTTGATCACGCGGTCAAAGTCGTGGTCACGGAAGACCTTATCGACTTGTGCTTGCTCCGAAAGATCAGCCTCAATAAACTTGAAATTATCAAAGTCATTCAAACGATTTAAACGATCTTGCTTTAACGCGACACTGTAGTAGTCATTTAGGTTGTCAAAGCCAACCACTTTTTCACCACGGTTAAGCAAACGCAACGACAGGTGAAAACCGATGAATCCTGCGGCACCAGTGACAAGATGTTGGTTCATGTATTTTGACTTATTCCGACTTTAGACAGGTTCTTCGACGAAGGTGCTGTGGGGTTCACATGTGCTGGGAACAATTCGCGTTACATTGACCTTCGAGCGACGAAGTTCTTCGATTTCTGCTGCCATCTGGGCAATCAGTTCAGCGATTTCGGTTCCAGCATTTTCACCGATATTCACGATCAGTGCTTTGCGAGAGTTATAGCTTAAGCCCGGGGTTTTCATGGTACTGTGCTTTTTGGATAGACCGAGAGTTTTTTTACGTCTTTCACACTATTTCACCGCTTTGAACGATCAAGCTATTCTTATTCGACGGTGACGCTTTTTGCTAAATTTCTGGGTTTGTCTACATCACAGTTTCGCAACAGCGCGATGTGATAGGACAAAAGTTGAAGCGGCACGATAGTTACGATCGGTTGTAAAAATTCTGGTACTTTTGGAATTCGAATCACATCATCTGCAATTTTGTCCACTTGGGGATCGTCGTGACTTGCGATCGCGATGATTGGTCCGCCTCGGGCTTTGACCTCTTCCATATTTGCCATGACTTTGTCGTAAGTTGTCCCGTGCGGAATGATAAATACGCTAGGAGTGGCATCATCTACCAGAGCAATTGGGCCGTGTTTCATTTCAGCAGCGGGATAGCCTTCCGCGTGGATGTAGCTGATTTCCTTGAGCTTTAACGCACCCTCCAAGGCCGTTGGGAAATTGAATTGTCGTCCTAAATACAGGAATTCGTTGGACTTGTGATACTTTGCCGCTACTTCACGAACTTTGCTATCGGAACTGAGAGCGGTCTGGACGGCATTGGGCAGTGTGCGTAAGGCTTCTATTATTTGCCGCCCATTTTCAAAACTGAGATGCCGCATTCGACCAAAGTAAAGTCCCAGCATCGCCAAGATGCAGCATTGAGAGGTGTAAGCTTTAGTGCTGGCAACACCGATTTCAGGTCCCGCATGCAAGTACACACCTCCATCGGCTACCTGTGCGATCGAACTGGCGACGACATTGCAGATTGCAGATTGCTAGAGTGCGATGTCCCTTTCTTTTGGTTTCTCGCAGGGCTGCCAGTGTATCGGCAGTCTCGCCACTTTGTGTCAGCCCGAACACCAGCGTGTTTTTCTCGATAGGTGGATTGCGGTATCGTAATTCGCTCGCGTATTCGACGCTGACTGGGATTCTTGCTAATTCCTCAATCAGGTATTCCCCAACGAGAGCGGAGTGCCAGCTTGTGCCGCAACCAGTCAAAATGATCCGTTCAACACTTCCCAATTGTTGCGGGGTGAGATTCAGTCCTCCGAAAACCGCGGTAGCATCTTCATCATCAAAGCGACCTCTCATCGCATTGCGGATCGCCTCAGGTTACTCGTAAATCTCTTTGAGCATGAAGTGCTCGAAACCCTCTAAGCTGGCTTCACCGCTTTCAGTCTCCAGAGGTTGGATGTCGATACACACCTTTCCTTGATCACGATGAAGAACCGAAAATCCGTCTGGCGTGAGGACTGCAATCTGATGGTCCGCAAGATAGACAATTCGATCAGTGCGACCCACAAGAGGCGAGGCATCGCTGGACACAAAGTACTCTCCCCGCCCGACTCCAATCACAAGCGGACTGCCGAACCGTGCGGTGATCATCAGATTTGGCTTGTGCGAAAGGTAATCGCTAAACCGTAGGTACCTCGCAAACGAGCGAGAGTAGTCTGGACTGCACTCAAATAACGAACGTTCGGTTTGCCTGGTACTTCAGCAGTGTTTTTCAGACTCTCGGCAAGCAGGTGCGCGATCACTTCGCTGTCAGTTTCGGAGCGAAAGCTGTATCCCTTTGCAACAAGTTCATCTTTCAGTGTCTGAAAGTTTTCGATCACTCCATTATCCACAATAGCGATCTAACCTTCGCCACCTAGATGGGGGTGAGCATTTGGCTCGGTGGCTGGTCCGTGTGTTGCCCATCGAGTGTGGCCGATCCCGAGAGATCCCTTCAGCGGTGCTTTCGCTAGGCGACTAGCCAAGGCATCGATTCTTCCAACCGAACGAGTCACTCCTACGGCGTTACCCGAGTGCACTGCCAGTCCTGAACTGTCGTAGCCGCGATACTCCAAGCGGCGAAGACCCTCCAGCAGAAAGGAGCAAGCTTCACTACTCCCCACATAACCAACTAGTCAACACATCTGCTCGGGTCCCCAGCTGCATCCAGTAGCCCACGCATCAGAAAAGTTGGACGAGCGTGTTTCTCGCAAGGATAAGCTATCGGCCTTGCGTTCTCCGATCTTGAACAAAAAAACGCGACGGTCAAGTAAGAAAATATTACGTCAAAACGCTATCGGAGAAATTGTTCTGTTTGCGATCACGTTGAGTGCAGCATCAAGCTGCGCGGCGGGCTCTTTTTACACTGGACACTTGCAGCGGATTCCATGTGTCGTTCCGTGCGACGAGAACCACTGTTTCTTCGTGAGAAATCCGGGCAAGTAACCCCGTGATCGCAGGATTCGAATCAATTTCGACGGTATTTGCCACCAGAATCAGATCAACAGAACCGAAGGTGTGAGCAATTTTCATCAACCCTCGGTCAACTGATCCCGGGAGGAGCTGGGGGTGAATACCGTGATTCCGCAACGTTTGGTGAAATTGCTTCAGATTGACACCGCCAGCCATTTCAAACTCATCAACGCCAAAGTAGCGAATTGACTTCGAATTACTGGACAAAGCCTCCATGACTGCAATTGCCTGAGAGCCATCACCGACCCCTAGCTCGAGAACGGAGGCGGCGGTGATCGTTTTTAAGTGCTTTTGGAGACTGCCGTGGGGTTTAGCAGCAAATATTCCAAATGAAGATTTGGCGGGCGACTTGACTGCCTTTTCCCGGACCTTCGGAGGGCTCGGGGAGACGGGTGTGTCAGCTCTCCGCGTCTTGCCCGGTTCGGGTGAAGGTGACTTTGTGGATTGACCCCGAAGAGATTTCCAGAGTTTCATCAGCGGCATCAGAAAATACCTCGAAGGGCACGTGCGAGAACACAACTACGACATTAAAGTCATCGGATGAGTCGTGCACTGAAATCGATTGCTTTCCCGCTCGGTCAGGTTAGGCGATTCGTGGGCGAGTCTTTGCTCTGTGCGTACTGTGCTGGCAAATGAACGATTTGCCGGTGAATGAAACTTATGCCGCAGACCATCACGAAATGGTCTGCCAAAGCAGAAAAAATTCATGCTTCTGTCGGGACTGCAGAAACCGCCGGTTCATTGCATTGCGGCGATCTCGCGAATCACAAGCAAACGAGAGTTCGTAAATGTGCTATTTGCGATGCCCAGTCTTCACGAGTGATTATTTCTCGGTGCATGCGACCTTCTCGCTTCGAACGCGTATTATCCCGTTTACCCAGATTCCCCGCGTGTCGGCAGCACTGCGAGTGGGTAGCACTGCGAGTGGGTAGCAGCCAAGGCATCCCTTTGAGGGATGTTCATGGTCACTTGTTGTGCAGGGAGTAGACGCTTGGATTGAGTTGTCCTGCCGCTTATTCGTTGTCCTTGAGCCAAGGGCTACGGGCGTTCATGGTGATTTCGTCGTCAATTTGTTTCATTCTTTGTTGCAAGCGATCGACGATTTCGGGGTTCTGAGCAGCAACATTGTTCTGTTCGCCAACGTCTTTGCTCAGATCAAATAGCATGGTTTGGGTTTGTGCTTTGCCGACAGCAGGATTTTTCTGATTTCTGCGTTGTCGCGGTTTCTTGACCAGCAGTTTCCAATCCCCCTGTCTGATTCCCTCGAGGTTTCCCTGAGATGTGTAGTGCATGAATTCATTGCGTGGCGATTCATTTATCTGTCCGGTCCACAGTTTGGAGACATCGATCCCATCAATCTTTTTCTGCGTTGGCAGCGGTTTTCCTGTCAGCGTGGCAATCGTTGGAAGCACATCGATGGTTCCCGTCAACTCGTCACAAACGGTTCCGGCTGGAATCCCAGGCCCGCGGATCAGACACGGAACTCGTTGACCGCCCTCAAAAGTAGTCCCTTTTCCATCACGCAGTGGGCCAGCTGAACCACCATGATGTTTGAACTGCAGCCATGGCCCATTGTCAGTGGTGTAAATGACATACGTATTGTCGGCCAGCTTCAATTCATCCAGTGTGTTCAGCAGTCGACCGACCTCAGAGTCGATGTGCTCGATCACATTGATATAAGCATTCAACGGATTTGGATCACGGACATCATCGGGAACATAGAGCGGGATGTGAGGCATGGAGTGTGGAAGATAAACGAAGAACGACTCATCGCGGTGCGCGGTGATAAAGTCGATTGCACTTTGGGTATACCTGCGAGTTACAGTTCGTTGGTCTACAGGTAGCTCAACGATTTCTTCATCTTTAATCAGCGGTGTCTTCCACTTGGTCAATGTTGAGGCAGGATCATTCCACAGAATGTCCATGCCGGCGGCACCGCCCTGTGGTTTGCCTTTGTTGTCGGGATGGTTCATGTCATTGGAGTAAGGAATGCCGAGGTAGGTATCAAAACCATTTGATGTCGGCAGTACTTCGGGATGGTGTCCAAGATGCCATTTTCCAAAACAGGCTGTAGCGTATCCTTGCGATTTCAGGTGATCTGCGATGGTGTGTTCGTTTGGATTCAAGCCCTTTTTTGATGTGGGAAAGAGAACATGCTGATGCATTCCGACACGCTTGGGGTAGCAACCTGTTAGCAATGCAGCCCGAGATGGTGTGCAGACAGGAGAGGCAACCATGAAGCTTGTGAATTTCCGGCCCTCCTGAGCCAAGCGGTCCACGTTTGGCGTTTGAATCGTTTGAGATCCAAAACAACTCAAATCGCCGTAGCCCTGGTCATCTGCGAAGATGATGACAAAGTTTGGTTCGTTCGCTTGCGCTCTGCCAAACCCGGAAAAGAGGACGGCACAGATTGATAGTGTAAGAACTGCTTGTGTCGAACTTTTCATGTGGGCTGATCTTTCGGTAAATGAGGCAACTGTGAATAACTAGTTTAACATGGCGATTTGCAATGTTGTGACCACAATCCGAGTTTACACCGGATTGCTCATCAACGGTCTGGCAGACGCACGACGATTGCAGTCAAGGACTTAAAGTAACTATTTGTCGATGGTTATTTTGAGGACGAATTGTTTTTGATTCGCGAGCCGATTGAGTGTGACTTTTGCTTGTCATGCCTATCTTTATAAACTGCCAGGCCTTGGAAGTTTTCCATAATTGGTTTTGCTTCTCCCACCAAAATATTTGTCGCGGATCCAGTTGGGTTGCCAGACGTGCAAAACACGATTGCTATTGTCTTAACGCGGTGTTTCAGGCTGTGGGTTTTGTGAAATCAGTGGGTCGGGGGCACCCAGTTGAGTTTGCCATTCGTCCATTCGAAGATGCATGTGATCCAGGTCGTCACGATACGCAGGATCGACAGTAAGGTTGGTCAACTCATGGGGGGCATATGCCAGATTAAAAAGTAGTTCATGGTTGACCTGGGGGTAGACATGCAATTTCAAGTTGCCAATGTGAACAACTCGTTGATTGTCTTGAAATGGTAGGAGCAGTGCGTGGCGTACTGATTTGACCTCGCCTGCGATCATCAAACCAGAGAGTGGAAGGAGAACCAAACAGAATTACACGAATCTGTGAACCGCCTCATGTAGAAGTAACGCGTCAACACGATCAGAAGAAACAAACTTGCAAAGGCTACCTTAAAAGCGAGTAGCCCCAATCTTCTCATTGAGACACATCGTTAAGCTGCTTAAGCAAGCCATAGGCATCAAGGACGATAAATCCCCAGTGAAATGTTTTTGCGACTTTTTTGAGTTTGTTTTTCTTGGTCATTACGGATCAGGCTAAAGAATTCCCAGACCTTGCTCCACCCCCCAGCAGGCGACACACTAAGGACCGCCTTAAGGCGAATTGTGTTGAACTAGTCGCTTTTCGAACCAGTTTCAATCTGTGATGCGTTGCGACTGCTGTACTCATTCGGCGCGGACTTCGAACGCGCGGTCGCCGGTTTTTCGACTGGGCGGTTTTGGCTTGCGAATATGCGGGTTCGCTCCTTGTCATGATCCGCTCCGCACCTGTGCTGTTCTACTTGATACCTCTTGGGATGCATGATCATGACACGGCTCCGATTTCGATTGAGTACGCTGCTACTCTTGACGGCTTGCATCGCGGCGGGATTGGCAACACAAAACAGACGCAGTGCTTGGTACGTCAGCAAATCAATACCATCCGGTTTCCAGGTCCAGAACGCTCCCAGATTGGCGGCTTTTGAGGAGCAGGATTTGTTGGTCTGCCTGAAGACCTCGAATCCAAACCGATTGGTCGTGCGACGGCTCAGTACAGGCGAAGTATTGCACGACTTCAAGGGTGATCGACCCCGTGTTAATTTCTTGCAGGCGGGGCAGGACGGGAAGCTTTATGGGTTCAGTGTGTATCGTGTAACTCGCATTGATCTGACCACAGGCGAGAGTACTCTGCTGATGAAAGGGTCAGACGGCCCGCCGGAATCGCTGTTAGTCAAGGCCGTTTCCCCCGATGGCCGATCTGCATTGATCGCTGTCCAAGATGTTGTCGAATTGCCTAACGGTCGGGGCATCATCCAACCCTCAACGCCGGTAACGTACCGTGTCTGCGATCTTGCCAGCGGGGAATTGCGGTGGGAACTGCCAATAACCGGAAAGTATGTGAGAGATGGAGCCTTTTCATCTGATGGAAAGCGAATTGGGCTTCAGATTGACAACCGTTTTGAGGTTTGGGACTACGAAAGTAACGTGCAGATATACGACACGCCGTTGATTTTCTCGGGGTTGGATAAACCCGCACTATTTCCCGATGGTAAACGAGTCTTTTCTGGTGATGCCGTCTACGATTTGCGGACAGGATTGATGTTGAGTCGAGTGGAAACGGGAGGCTTCAGGAGTGCGATCGTGAATGACGCATTTCTAATAGAGCAAAGCGATGGCCAGTTGCATTACTGGCTCCGTCGCCGCGTGGAAGGTTCGTGGTCACCGCTCAACTTTCCCGAGGCTTGGATCACTGGAGCGTTGGCGATCGCATGTGTTTTGAATATCGTTGGCTATTCGCGTCTTCAGCGGAGCCGTGATAGGCATTGCTACTAGCTGCTTGGATCTCTGCGTTACAGAGTTCTCATTATGCTCGTCTGCGCGAAACCCAATCAAGCAATGATTGCTTTGGAACGCTAAGGCTGTCTATCTGCCGTGGACTGTGATGACTTGAAGGGCTTCGCATACCAGGCCGAAAAAGATCGACAGCCTCGCGAAATGTCGTCGCCTGCCAAGACAGCACATGGCACGAGGAAAAGCGTCACGCCGCTAGCAAAAATTACGCCGAAAGCGAGTGAAACAGCCATCGGAATCAGGAACTTTGCCTGGATAGATGGATCAAAAATTAGCGGGGTCAAACCCACGAATGTCGTCACCGACGTTAGGAAGATCGGACGAAACCGACTGGGGCCAGATTCTGTGACGGCCTCAAGAAGAGGCCTTCCTGCTGCGCACCGGCGATTGATAAAGTCCACCATCACGAGCGTATCGTTGACCGCGATTCCTGCCAGTGCCAGCATCCCGAATACCGACAGATAGGAGGGCGTCAGATCGAGCAGGATATGGCCGAAGATGGCGCCGATGATCGCAAATGGTACCGCCAGTAGGACATAGAGTGGTTGGATCAGCGACCGTAGTGCCACGGACAACAGCCCGTAAAGTGTAAGCCCAAGAAGGATTGCACCGACGAGTGTCTGCTGTCTTGTCGTTTCGGCATCGGCAACGTAACCGTCGTAGCGAAAGGTGAGTCCTGCTGAATTGCATAGCTCTTCGAGCGTCGGGTCGAGATCCCTCGCGATCGTGACCATGTCCACACTTTCGTCTCTGACGTTCGCACCGATACGCGCCACCTCTGCTTTGTCTTTTCGTTCAATATTGCTGGGTGCTTTGACGACGTTAATCGTCGCTACGGTCTTGAGTGGAACGGCGTCCCCAGATGGCGTGCGGATTTTTAGTCTGTCGAGCGTGTGAAGCGATCGTCGCCCTGATTCTGGCAATCTCACCATGACGCGTACATCATCGGTTCCTCGTTGAAATCGCTGTGCCTCTTCACCGTAAAAAGCCTGCCGAATCTGACTGGCCAGCATCGATTGTGTTAGCCCCAACTCAGCGGCACGAGCTTTCAGGCGAATTCGAAGCTCGTCTTGGCCTTCGTCAACGTCCGTCCATTGGTCCTTCAGCCCCGGATAGGTCTCCAGTAACGATTTGATCTTTCTGGCAACCTCTCGCTTGGCGGCTGAATCTGGTCCTCGAAGTTCCAGGTTGAATTCGTCATCGTCTGGTCCCCACTCACGAACCATGGCCGCTTCGGTACGTGTTCGAAACTCACGAGCCTCGGGGATCTCACCAACGAGCTCACTCCAACGCGTGGCCAGGTCGGTGTTGGACGGCCCGGGTTCACTGCGTTTTTCAGGCGGTAAGACCTCAAAGGAGGCGTACGCCTTTGACCGGTCGTAGTCGCGACCAGGACGCGAGGCACCGGCCAGCGTAACAATGTTGCCAACCATTGATTCGCCAGTGACCGGATCAACGGCTTCCTTTTGAAGGACATGGAGCGCGTCGGTGATGCGTTGAACGTAGCGTTGGGTGACATCCATCGGCGTGTTGCTGGGCAGGCTTAGCATCGCGCTGATGCGAGTCGTGTCGACGGTTGGGTAGGGTACGAACTTCATTCGCCCGCTGACGCAGTAACCCGCCATCATCAATGCGAGCGTGACAAAGCTTGCGATCACTGCCCAGCGACCTCTGATCGCGAATCGAAGAACGGGTGCGTAGACTCGTTCGATGAAGCGTTGAAGTAGCTTGGCGACGCTGGCTTGGAACCTTGAAAACCATCCGGACGGCGGCTTGTACCGCAAGTGCTTCAGGTGTGCCGGCAAGATCAACTTGGATTCAACCAGCGAAAACAAAAGCACCATCGTGACGATCGGTGGAACCTGCCTCGCGTAGTCACCCCAGTTGCCGTCGAAAAACATCATCGGGACAAATGCGACGACCGTCGTTAATGCGCCAAACGTGACTGGTGTTGCAATCTCTTTGGTGCCTTGGATGGCGGCGTTCAGCGGTTCCATTCCCTCGCTGATTTTGCAGTAAATGTTTTCGGCGGTCACAATGGCATCGTCGACGACAATCCCGGTCACAATGATGAAGCCAAATAGGCTCATCACATTGGCCGTCAAGCCGAACCAAGGCATGAAGATCACAGCGCCAGCGAAACTGACTGGAATTCCAATCACGATCCAAAAAGCGACTGCAGGCCGGACAAATAACCCCAAAATCAACAACACAAAGAGGCCGCCTTGGGCCAATGCCCAAGCCAATGTGCTCAGTCGTTGACGGATCGCAATCGATTGATCGTCCCATACCTCCAAGCGGATTCCTTCTGGAAAGATCGCTGGTGCTTCGGCAATGTAATCATGTACCGCTCGTGCGATCTCAAGTGCGTTCTCATCACTGACTCGCATGACTTCCAAAAGAAGTGCCGGCCGCTCGTTGTAGTACAGTCGAGGTTGGTCCTCACTGAATCCGTCGGTAACCTTCGCAACGTCACCGAGTCGAACCTCGGCGCCATCGACCGAGCGGAGCGGAATCTGTTCAAACTCGCGGCTGGTAAACGCTTGGCCGTCGGTACGCACGATAAACGTACCGCTATCACTGTCGATCGCTCCGGCGGGCAAGTCTATCGAAAAGCCTCGGATCGCATCGGCAAGCTCTTGAAAGCTGAGGTCATAAGCCAACAGCTTTTCGACGTCTGTCTCGATGCCGATCTCAGAATCGAGATCTCCTTGCAACACGACTCGGCTGATCTCGGGCATTTCCAGCAGGTCACGTTGGACCTTGTTTGCGACGTCGCGAAGCTCACGCAGCGACAGATCGCCGGTCACTGCGATTTCCAAAATTTCGTAGTAGTGGGCCGATTCGGGAATGTAGATTCGTGGGGGTTCCGTTTCGGCAGGAAAGGTAGTGATCCTGTCGACACGTCCTTTGATATCATCGAGTAGTTCGCGGCGGTCTTTCCCACGAGCGGCCCGTACCCAGATCCAAACGCCCCCCGGAAATCCTTTGCCGCTAATGGATTCGATGCCCTCGACACCTTCCAATGCTTCTTCGATAGGGATCAAGATCGCACGCTCGACGTCTTTGCCCGTGGCACCCCGATATGCCATGCGAATACTGATGCCGTCCCAGCTGAGCGCCGGAGTGACCTCGAGTGGAACCTGCGTTGTGGCAACAAACCCGCCCGCGACCAGAATCAAAATCATCAAAAAATTCGCTGCGATCCCGTTTCGGGTGAACCAACTGATCATGGAGTCTGGCTCCCATCAACCGGTTGACCGACCAGAGCTTCCGTCTCCAGTGCCGAGATGATCTCGACAATGGCTCCTTCGGGAGCATAGACCAACATCGTGGTTGCCACGTAATCTCCCGGCCGTATGTTTGTGTCGCGAACAATTACGTAATTTTCATCCGACCAGAGTGGATCGATGTTTTGTGTGCGAAGCATTTTCGTTTCGGCATCGATCAAATGAACTTGATTGAGGGAACGGACCGAACCCCTTGGAATGCTGATAACGTTTTCTAACTTTTCGCCGCGAACCGTCGCACTCACAGGCTGGCCGATACGCAACACCGGGCCGTCGCGATGAAGAGCAAAAGGGTCGGGGACTCGAGCGATTACAAACAACTCAAGTGAATTCGGATCAAGGGCTCCCTCGGTACGAACGATTTGACCGCTCCACTCAGCTTCGTTGTCTGGGTTCAGGGCATCGCGGAGCGTGACATCCAAGGGCCGATCACTCTCGCGTTCGGGAAGCCTCAAGAAACGCAATTCTCGAGTCGCGACAGGCAGTCTCACCTCGGCGTAATCGACTGCAAAAATATCTCCTAAGGTCGTTCCGGCCGTGATCAATTCACCGAGGCCGATTGACTTGGTGACCACGCGACCTGAGAAGGGTGCAACGATGTCGGTACGCTCCAAGTCTCGCTCGGCTTGATCTAAATTTGCTTTCGCGACCTCGACGTCGTTCTCTGCTTGAAGAAGCACGGAGCGAGTTGCTTCCAACTCAGCCAAGGATGCACCATTCTGAGCGGCAAGTTGCTCCATCCGCTTCTTGGCCGTCGTCGCCAAATCGAATGCGGCCGCACTACGGCGAACTTCCTGCTCTGCGATTCGAATCGCTGTTTTGTAATCCCGGTCGTCAATCCTCAGTAAAACATCACCTGAGGAAAAAAAACGGCCAACTTCAAACTCAGGATTGATTGTGACGACACGACCGGTAACCTCGGCCGAGAGCGTCACCTGATTGTGGGGACTCACTAATCCATTGGTCTCGATGTGTACTTGGTAGCTGCCTATTTCCAAAGGCTGCACACGGCTCCGGACTTGGGTTGGCTCAGGCGGTTCGACAAATTCCTCTTCCATGGGAATCGAGAGATGCCGAAATCCGTACCATCCGCCCGCCAGAATGCAGGCTGGCAGAATCAGACGTACCAGCAACGCGGCAAACCTTTGTTTCATGATCGTTGGGGACAGAAGGCGGGGCACATTTCGGTCTCTGGTGCCCAACGGAAGGTGAGCACCAAAGGAGAGTGGGATGCAACGGGAGGTGGAGACGCAAAACGCCTATCGAAGTGGTCAGGGACTACGAAAACTCATTCGGGTCTCGCTCGTCCTTGGCCGTTGGTTCCACGCAGTCCCGCAAACGAACTTCATCATCGAGAGCGTCTATCTGCTCTCGAAAACGGCATTCTGCTGCGGAAATCGCTCGGCTTTCACGACCGAGCCGCGAGAAATTCACCCTCCAGCACAGCATAGCTACTCGCCAACCCGATGTCACTCGTCGGCTGACCTCTGAAGTTCTGGGAATCTATGGCTAAATGACGTCATCGTTAGTGCTGCCAGGGAAATGAAGGTCAGCGAATATTGATTTCCGAGGAAAGCAAAGAGATTGCTCGGAAATTCCTGTCGGTGTGGTGACGACGAATGTTGAATTGGAATTTTTGTCCCCTTGAACACTCAATCCAAATTCCATGCCACCGCTGAAACAATATCTGATCGGGCCTTCAAGTTGTCTGAATATCATAAATTTAGCCCCGTCGCATTTTCCCGATTTCGATACGAAATTAGCCAGCCAGCGCACAGGATCTTGGGCGAATTTTCTGCAGCTTCAGGAGGACATAATGGCATCGAACGACTTCACTAAGGGGGGAAGTCTCGAGCAAGTGTGGCTGGAGATTTGTCATGGAACTGAAAGCTCGTCGCGTCAACTTAGCAGGCTGCAAAACCAACCCGAACTAAGCGTGGGTCAAGATGATTGCCCTCGAACTGACCAACTGCGGCGATCGTTTTCTCCAACAGAAGAAGTACTTGATCATGGGACACGATGCGACGCGACAGCGTGAAGCCTGTAAGACTGCCTGCGCTAAGCCCAAACCTGAATGTACACCTCGAGCGATTTTTCGGATGGCTGAAACGCGGATGCCTTCACTACCTGATTCTCTTTGGCGAGATCGTAACCAAGACGCAAGTCTGCAGCCGCGGGAAGGTTTGTTGGGCAACGTGCATTGACCGAAAACCAGCGCGTCACTGAAAACAGCGACCATTCGCGACGGGAATTAACCGGTCAAAAGATAGGAGTTCCCATCCGAGTTGGGCTAATCCACCAATTCGAAGAGATGCGTGTATCCTCCATCTTCATCACGCGTCGTGGAAATTTGGCCACGAGCGCCGATGTATTTTCCAGTACCGCCAATGATGGCTCGAATTTGCGGGTTGTTTTTGACCATCTCAAGTTCGCCACGGTGAGGGTAGACGGACTTTCCCGAAATCACCAAAGTGTTGGCATCGCCTAAATCAAAAACCATGCTGACGATTCGATCTTGAAACACTTCGTGATCTTTTTCTGGAATAGCGACGGTAAGAACGAAGCCACTTAGTTTTCCCTTATCACCTTTGGTTGTTTGGATAGGTGCGTCAAACGCCAATAGATCTCCGTGGGACTGCCCCTTCTTGCCAAGATCAACGTGAACGAGGCTCGGCTCATCTTGATGAATCGTGAACTTTGTTGTGACCTCGGCTGCGTGCAGAACACCTGAGTAAGTAAACGCGATGAACACCAATGTGGTTGCCAAGGTCAGTCTCCGCAGCCGTGGGCTTAACGGTTTGTGATTCGATCGGAGATGATCGCAGGTCTTGTGCGAGTCGATTGTTGTTTTTTTCATGTTCGGTCTGTTTGTTCTCGAGTATCGATTCAGAATGTAACTTAGTGTTACTTGAAGGAAGGGCTTTGGTTGTGATCATAGTCATCGCGAATTGTAAGGTGTATGATTTCGGAACTTAAGAGTGTAGAGTGATATTTTCTTATTCTCTTGTTGTGCTTCTTCGAGCAATAGTGTTCCCGAGTCAAACGGATCCCTTTGTCACTGATGTCGCCCCCCTTTGCATTTGCGCAGATTATTCTTGGCAGCAGGGTGATTAATCACGGGGCTCACGCAAATCAGGTTGGCCACCGAAATCTATTTGAACTGCGTCACCTCGAACACAAGATCTTAAAGCTCCACGATTCGAATCTTTGATGCACACCTAAAAGCGACATCGCGTAACTTACGCGGCTCAAAACAGGTGAGAGTCTGAGAGCGAACGCCGAAAGAGTTCGAACTTTGGCGTCGATCAGCGGTTGGTGATCAAATGTGGGGAACAACAGAGAGAGGCTCGCAAAACCGATCATCGCCGCAAGTCATTACCAGTAAGCACGTTATGTCGCGGCTTTCGAAAAGGCTTCGTGAACACGGTTGAGAGTCAACTCGCGGTGCGTGGTCGGGAGGTGACCTTAGAAAGCACGCCCAACGCAACCCTCTTCGAACCAGCTCTATTTCGGAAGTTCGTCGCAACCTCTTTGTTGACTGAGAGTTGTGGCGAGGGTGTTGCTTCCGGTCTCACGGAGAACGAATAGGATTCGAAATGAGACACGAGCCATATCGCGACTTGGCACCTCATACATCGATTTGCCGCACCTGGTCAATCATCCAATCCAAGGCTCCTTGGAAAGCATCCCGATGTGCTGTTTCTGCGAGGCTTGTCAGGGGAATCAGGGGTAAGCCTTCCATACCAGCATCGGTCAGAACCAAACCAGGAATACTGGCGATCCGATCATGCAATTCCTGCCGCCCGCCATTTAACGCTGCCGAGTCCGTCGCTTCGCAAAACACATTTTTTTCCCAGAATTCAGAGAACCTTTTGCCGAGTTATTGATTCTAAATGTGTGTGAGCGATGAATGAGAAGCTGTTGCTCGCAAGCATGATGAGTAGGGCTATGCCCCTCCAACCTGCCCGGTCCGGGCAAGGTGGAACCCGTCGCTTGACGGACATGCGGCCATTGGCAATCCCACGGACCCAATTCTGGCCGCTGCTGGCCAAGCAATGATCTCATCATGCAGGTTCGCTTCCATTTGCTCCACAAGCAACCACTAAACAAAGCATGTATCACCACGATCCCAATTCAAGCCGCCGGCGGTTTCTTCAGTCTGCGACTCTGTTTGGAATTGGTTCAATCCTTCTTCCACGCGAGTCACTTCGGGCTGAATGCGCGAACGAGACAAAACCAAGCAGAAGAACGAATTCAGCAGAGAAATCGATGAGGAATTTAAACAGTAGAAAGGGGCCAGCAATCGTATGGACATCCCGAAAGTGCACCAGCGGAAACATGCCGTGCCTCAATGCAGATAGTCACCCTGTGTTCGAAAACCCCCATGGATGGACGGTCGAGCAGATGGACGACATCTACGACAGGTTCCTCTACCCTCGAGCCATGGCTTTCAACATTAAGTGGATGGGATTGGCGGAGTACATGAAAGAGGGACCGTACACGACAGTACGAGCCCGATTGGATCGCCAAAACCGTGACTAAAAAGGGCCAGTGCAATTCAAGCAGTGCCCCACCTGTCTCTTATACACATCTGACGCTGCCGACGACTCCTTAC
>CAJXTM010000011.1 GCA_913061385.1 uncultured Rhodopirellula sp.
CAGCGTCAGATGTGTATAAGAGACAGTCTTTGATCTGTGTCTCTTCTGGGGTCCCCCCGGGCATTGCCAAAGCTGTATCCAGATCTTCATGCGCCTTGTCGCGATCAATCAGATCAATTGGAGTTGACCGACCTGTAAGCACATTGATGACGTCTCCCTCGACATGGGCGAAGCCACCATCAACGTAGTAACGTTCCGGACCCGCAGCGGTCTGAAGCCGAAGTGTTCCACAGCCTAAGCGGCCAATCAGCGGTGCTCGCCCGCTCATTACACCCAATTCCCCATCGAACATGGGTAGCGACACATACTCGGCTTCTCGGTCGAGTTCAGTGCGTTCGGGCGTTACAACTACACAGCGAAGTGTCATGATTATTAGCCCTTCTTTTCCATTTTTTTAGCTTGCTCTTCTGCCTGTTCAATTGATCCGACGTACATGAACGCCTGCTCGGGAAGATGATCCCATTTGCCATCGCAAATTTCTTCGAAACTTCGAATCGTGTCAGCCAATGGTGTGATCTCACCTGGCTTGCCAGTGAACACCTGGGCAACCAAGAACGGTTGGCTCATGAATCGCTCGATGCGACGGGCGCGGTGAACGACCATCTTGTCATTCTCACTCAATTCATCAACACCGAGAATGGCGATAATGTCTTGCAGTTCGCGGTACCTTTGCAGGATGGTCTGCACGCGACGCGCGATAGCATAGTGACGATCACCAACGTACTGAGGATCAAGGATTCGAGAGTTCGATGCGAGCGGGTCAATCGCAGGGTAAATTCCCTTCTCCGAAATTGATCGCTCCAGATAAATGAATGCATCCAACTGTCCGAACGCGGTTGCAGGTGCAGGGTCGGTTGGGTCGTCAGCAGGCACATAAACTGCTTGAACAGAGGTGATCGCACCCTTCTTGGTCGAGGTGATCCTCTCTTGAAGTGCTCCCATCTCCGTCGCCAGTGTTGGCTGGTAACCCACGGCGGACGGCATTCGGCCGAGCAATGCGGATACTTCCGAACCTGCTTGAGAGAACCGGAAAATGTTGTCCACGAACAGCAATGTGTCAGCACCAGTTGAATCGCGGAAGTACTCCGCCATGGTTAGGGCGGACAAGGCAACGCGAAGTCGAGATCCTGGTGGTTCGTTCATTTGCCCGAAGACCATGCAAGTTTGCTCGATCACTTTGCGGCCCGTGTCGCCGATTTCGGTGTCTTGCATCTCCAACCAGAGGTCAGTGCCCTCTCGTGTTCGCTCACCCACACCGGCAAATACCGAGTAACCACCGTGACTGCTGGCGATTCGAGCGATCAGCTCAGTCAGAATTACGGTTTTGCCAAGACCAGCACCACCGAACAACCCAGCTTTACCACCACGAACAAACGGTGTCAGCAAGTCGACCACTTTGATGCCCGTCTCGAACACTTCGGTGTTGGTCGAGAGCTCATTCACAGGAGGTGCTTGCCGGTGAATCGGCATGTACTCATCTGCCTCGACGGGGCCTCGCTCGTCAATTTCTTTTCCGAGTACGTTGAAAACTCGGCCGAGCGTCGCTGTTCCAACGGGAACGCTGACGGCCTTGCCGGTGTCAACAACGTCCATCCCTCGCATCATGCCCTCAGTGCTTCCCAGGGCAATCGCTCTGACGCGACCACCGCCAAGGTGTTGCTGGACTTCGCCGACAAGATCAATGTCAACGCCTTTGTGCTGCGACTTGATCGTCACGGCGTTGTAAATGGGAGGCATGTGACCTTCGGGAAACTCGATGTCGAAAGTCGAGCCGATCACCTGGGTGACGCGTCCAACAGTGTTTTCGGTTGCGGTAGACATGTTCGTACTAAAGGCTGGGGTTAGCTAATTGGATGTGTTAATTTGAGTGGAAAACAATCGAACGGCAAGCATGGTTGGTGATTAACCTTCCAGTGCTTCGACACCGCCAATGATTTCCATGATTTCACCCGTGATTTGACTCTGACGGGCGCGATTGTAAGTCATGGACAGTTGCTTGATCATGTCCCCTGCACTTTCCGTTGCACCCTTCATCGCGATCATGCGAGCGACTTGCTCGCTTACTGCGGAATCCAGGAAGCACTTGAAAAGCTTCGCCTTGAAGCTGGTCGGCACGACCTCTTCAAGAATGCTTTCGGCGGACGGTTGGAATTCGTACTGTGTGTTTGTGTCTTCGGACGCCCCTCCGGCACCCTCATCAAGGGAACCGAAAGGTAGCAGAGTTTCTATCGTGACTTGCTGCCGGCTTGTGCTGATGAACTTCGTGTAGATCACATCAAGACGATCCATCTGGCCAGTCACGTACAGCTCGAGATACTTAGACGCGATTTTTTCTACTTCGTCGTATCCGGGTTGATCTTCGAATTGCTGAAATGTGTCGTTTGTGTCAACGCCACGAAACTTAAGTCCATTGATTCCTCGTTTGCCACTCACATCAACAAGTAAGTTGCTGACCGCCGACTTCATTTCACTGATGTGTGGCATCGTTGACCGCAGCACGCTCGCGTTGTAACCACCGCACAATCCGCGATTGCTGCTCAATGTGAGCAGACGACCATTCTGTGGATTTTCCCGTTGTTCCAGCAGCGGGTGTCTGACTTCAGTCCCTGAATCAGCCAAGCTATTCACGATTTGCGATAACCGGTCCGTATATGCCGTTACAGCAGCGGCGCGATCCATTGCCTTTTTATAGCGCGCTGTTGCAATCAATTCCATCGTCCGCGTGATCTTGCGGATGTTGCGAATCGATTTTCGTCGTTTGTCGAGGGCGCGGGCGTTGGCCATGAGTCAGTTGACGCGTTTCAGTTGATAAAGGAAAAGATGAAGTTCAATCGGGACTACAGTTCACTCTCGACGGGCTTGTAGCCCTTCTTGAATTCAGCGATGCAGGCTTCGATCTTCTCAACGACATCGTCGCTCAGGTCTTGCTTTTCGTTTAGCAAGGTAATGAGGTCGCTGTGCTTGTCGTGTGCAAATTGTTGAAAGTCGGATTCCCATTGTTGGACTGCTCTGACGGGCACATCATCAATGAAACCTCTGGTTCCGGCGTAGAGGCTTAACACCTGATCGGTGACGCTCATCGGCTGGTACTGAGGTTGCTTTAGAAGTTCCACCATGCGGTATCCGCGATCCAGTTGTGCCTGCGTCGCAGCATCGAGATCCGTTCCAAGTTGTGCAAAAGCCTCCAACGCACGGAAAGCCGCCAAGTCGAGTCGCAAACCACCGGCAACTTTTTTCATTGCCTTGACTTGAGCCGCACCCCCCACACGCGATACAGAAATGCCGGCGTTCATCGCAGGGCGAATACCCGCGAAGAAAAGGTCCGGTTGGAGGTAGATTTGACCATCGGTAATCGAAATCACGTTCGTGGGGATGTAGGCAGATACCTCACCTTCCAACGTTTCAATGATCGGTAAGCTGGTGATAGAGCCACTTCCGAGAGCTTCTGATAGCTTCGCGGAACGCTCAAGCAGGCGGCTGTGGCAGTAGAACACATCTCCTGGGTAAGCTTCGCGACCCGGTGGACGTCGCATCAGCAAGCTCATTTGACGGTAGGCTGTTGCTTGCTTTGACAAGTCATCATAGACGACGAGGGCGTGACCTCCGTTGAACATGAAGTGCTCGGCCATGGCTGTTCCAGCGTAGGGAGCGACATACTGCAAGGTTGCTGGTGCTGAGGCACCGGCAACAATCACAGTGGTGTATTCCATTGCCCCGTAGCGTTCCAAGGAATTAACCACGCCAGCAACAGAGGAGTCTTTCTGGCCGATGGCTATGTAGAAACACTTTACGTTTTTGCCCTTCTGGTTGAGGATCGCATCGATTGCAATCGCTGTCTTTCCAGTTTTGCGATCACCGATCACGAGTTCCCGCTGGCCCCGGCCAATCGGTGTCATCGCGTCAATCGCTTTAATACCGGTTTGCATTGGCTCCGTTACAGGCTGTCGCTCAGCAACACCGGTTGCGATCATTTCAACGGGGCGGGTGACATCGGTTTGCACTGGGCCTTTGCCGTCAAGCGGGTTGCCCAGCGGATCGAGCACGCGGCCGACGACTGCATCACCGGCGGGTACCGACAGTAGTGTGCCGAGGGCTTTGACTTCGTCGCCTTCCTGAATGGTCAGGTAGTTACCGAGGATGATCACCCCGACGGAGTTCTCCTCGAGGTTGAATGCAAGTCCAATCGCACCGTTGGGGAATTCAACCATTTCACCGGCCATCACCCCTGAAAGTCCGTAGACGCGGGCGATGCCGTCACCAACCTCAAGAACGGTACCGACTTCTCGAACATCGATTTTGCTATCGAATTGCTCAATCTCTTCTTGCAAGACTGAGGCGATTTCGTCACTGCTAAATTTCATGGGTCTGAATCAAATGTGTTGGCCCGGCAGTTCTGTCGAGCGTTGATAGTTGGTGCCGGCTGGCCGGCAAGTCAAAACCTATTCCGATGTGAGTTCACCAAAACGCTGCAGCAATTGGCTCGAGAACCCGCTGCGTGTACGACGTGCAAGTGTGTCCAGACGATTGGAAACACTGCTGTCGAATACCCGGTCTCCCACGCGGATTACCATGCCGCCGATCAAATCTGGATCGACTGACTCTGACAACCGCACCTGCTTCTGCATGATGGAACCAAGTTGCTCTTCGATTGTACTTCGAAGAGCGTCGTCCAGAGGTACCGCAGTCTGAACTGTGGCAACCAATCGACCAAGCATTTCGTCGTGGATCGCATCAGCCGCAACGCGTACTGCGTCAACGTGAGCCAGACGTCCTCGGCCTGCCATGACCTTGAGGAATTTTACCAGTACAGGATCGAAGTCTTCGCCAAAGAGTCTATCGATCACCTTGATCTTTTCACTGTCATCAATTTGTGGCGAGGCGAACGCAGCGCGTAACTGTGGGCTCGTCCCCAAGCACTCATCAACAACTACGCCGAGTTGCTCGATGATCTTGTCAGCGATGCCAGCACTCTTCGCCGCACCGATCAACGCACGGGCATAGGTCTTGCCCAATTGTTCGGCACCGGTGTCGAGCACCGTGTCGTGTTCAGCAGCTTCGTTCATGGATTACGCTCGGGATGAGCCCGCGGTCTGTTGAGTAAGTGTTCGTGAAAACATCCGAGTTTGTCAGTTGTTGCTGGGGAGTCGATCCAGCGATTGTCGGATCAACTCGGCATGATCTTCAGCCTTCAGTTCCCTGCCAATGACTTGCTGGGCAACTCCAATCGCGAGATCGGAAGTCTGTCCGGCAAGTTCAGCAAGAGCAACCTTCTTGGCTGTTTCAATCTCTGCGATGGCTCGCTCACGCTGTCGTTCTGCTTCTTGCTTGGCCTCGTCAACAATTCGCTGCCCGCTGGCAGTTGCATCGTTGCGAGCTTCCGCCAGAATTGACTGGACCTCAGTCGCTGCACCGTCAAGCTTGCCCTGATAATCAGACAGCAAGTTCTGAGCATCCGTGTTCGCCTTCTCTGCGTTCTTCAATTCGTCAAAGATCTTATCTTCGCGAGCCTGAAGCCCGCCAAGGATGACCGGCCAGACGAACTTCGAGAGAATTCCGAGAACTCCCAAGAAAATTATGAGATTGCAAACAGCAGAACCAATATCGAAGGAGAGCAGAACTGGGGTTTCTGCACTGTCCTCTGCATGGTCGCCACTGGTTTCGCTGGCGACAGCATCTGCACCATTCACCACAGGGGCAACGCCAACGCTCATCAAAACAGTGGCGAAGCAAAGCAAGAAGCAGCGTGCTGCTGTCCTAAAACCTGTGTGCTGGCGTGACATCCAACTCATCGTGATCATCATCTTTATCCTAATCAGCAGTCAGTCAAAACTGTTCCATCGGAGCACCTAAACCGGTGAGGCCAATGTTCCGACATGTGAGCACCACTGCGAGTGGAGCACTGTCGGCATTGACTAACACAGCCTGCCGTACGCAATGGTTAAGAGATATAGAGAAGAATCAGGGCGATAACGGTCGCACCCTCGATCAATGCTGCAGAAATCAGCATTTGAGTCGAGATGGTTCCACCGGCCTCTGGCTGACGAGCGATCGATTCAACGGCTGAACCACCGATGCGACCAATTCCTAAGCCAGCGCCGAGAATAGCCAAGCCCATACCGATACCGGTACCTACTGCTCCGTCTACCTGTGCCAGCAACATTGCCATTTCAAACATCTTTGGATAGCTCCTAAGTCATCTCTCGTGAAATGCTCAACAACCACGAACGAGTTGGGTTTGCCGAGCAACAATTGAGTTTGGGTTTTAAAAAAAGGGATTCGAGTTCCATGAGTCGTTCTAGCGACCTAACTAGCCAGCAGGATCGGGCATGGGGGTAATTCTTTTTGGATCTACGATTTTATCGAGGTCCATCTGGTCTTCATCTTTGAAAGGATGTTCTTCCAGGTGGTTGTCGTCATGGTGACTTGCAACCAACGAGATGAACAGCACGGTCAAGAACGTGAAGATAAAGGCTTGTAGGAAACAGATGAACAATTCAAGGAGAGTCAGTACGATACCGGCAATGATGACGGCAAACTGGACTCCGAACGCCAAGCCGTGACTCACTTCCACTGCAACAAAAATCAGGCCCATGAAGGCAGCGATCACCAAGTGACCAGCCATCATTGTGCCGAACAGTCGCATTGCCAACACGACGCACTTGATGATCAGACCCAACCACTCCAGGAAGTAAAGTGGAATGCCGATCAGCAACATCTTTTTATCCTTCCAACCCAAAGGGTTGAAGTGAGCAAAGAAGGCCTTTGCTCCAGTTTCCTTGATGCCGATGTAGATGATAGCGATGAATGTACCGGTTGCCAGTACAACGTTCAGCGAAAGATTGCCAGTCGCTGTTCCCCCAATGTGGGTCAGGTGGGGGTCGTTGACGCCGAATAACAGAGCACTCAAGTACAAACCTGGTCCGAAGGGAACCAAGCCCAGAACGTTAGCGAAAAGAACGAAAAAGAAGATCGTCCAGATGTAGTAAATGTATTTGTCTGTGAGTTCATGAAGATTCGGGCGAACCACCTCGTCTCTCATGAACGAGCACATGGTTTCAAAAATTTGAGCGAAGCGTCCACGGGTGCGATACGCTTCGAGTCCCTCGCCCTTCACTTGAACACGACCAGCGACAAATTTGAAAACCAAGATCACAGCGATCCCAGAAACAAACGTCATTAACAGGTGGTTCGTGATAGCGAACTCGTACACCCCGTCAAGGATGTTCAGGGCGGGTATGTGCGTATCAGGAACCGGCACTTTAAACAGCGGCCCGGTCACGGGATGCGGAATCACGTGGGAGGTGGGGTCAGCAGCGGATGCGAGTAGCAGGTTCATTCCAGCAATCATTTTCAGAAATCGGTCCCATCAACTAATGCGTCTGTTGCTGCGAGGGGCACTTCCGACGTGACAGCATTCAGGGCAGCGGCCTTCTGGGCCAGCCAGTAAACCTCAAACGCTGTCAACGCGATGTACCATCCACAAACAAAAAGAACGATTGTTTCGACTGGCAGGCCCATTTGATAACGACACAGCACGAGAAGTGCAACGGTGCCTACGGCACGAATAATCATGGTCGCGAGGACACCAACCAAGAACAGACCGCTTCTCTCGATTCGCTCTCGTCTAGAAAGCTTCGATTCGACCGGAAACGGAGGTGTCGCAAGAGCCATTCCGGGGATCAAAGCACAAATGGAAATCAGGCCGCTCATCGCTGCAATGAACGTCGTCGGCCAGATCATTTCAGTTGCCGTACAATAGACAGCGATCGAAGAAGAAAACGCTAAAATGAACCAAATCGACAGCATCTTAAACATGACCCTGCCGAAAAGGCCACGGATTGAGACCGCGTCGACGATTTGAGTTTCTTTTTTCATGTTTAGGGAATGCCTAGGGCTCAAAAGTGCCAGGGGTCATCCATTGCTTTCTTCGATCTGCCGCAACGCCTTTAAAATGAATCGGAACATGCCTAAGCCGAAGCCAATTAAGCCTCCAATTGCAAAGCCAATGCTGCGTTCTCCACCACAATAGCGGTCTACCAAGTGGCCCACTCCTGCCATCAGGACAGTTGTTCCTGCAAGTTCGAAGCCCATTCCAGTAACTGCTGCAAGCGAGCGAGGTTGGCTACCCCTGTCGTGGGGTTGGTTCTCTGTTGTGGTCTCGTCCGCAAGTTGCGATTTCGATGCCGTATTTGCTCCATTCGAATCCCCACCGGAGTCGAGCGGCGAGATTGGATCGGATGCGGGCACGGCAGTGTTTTCGATTGCGTAGGTTCTGCACGGACTGGATAATGTGATCGGTATTCTACGAGAATCCAGTGCCAGCGACGTATGGTCGCACCCATGGCGGCGGTTTTGGTATCAGTATCTGTGTTTTTCAGGTGCTGGGGACCAGGAGCGGTTCTAGCTCGCCAGCGGTTTTTCGTGGCTCGTATCTGCTGCCCTAATGAGCTCGTGGCTCTTGCTTGACCAGTGGCGGCGCTAAAAGATAGTGCGTGACGCATTTGAACACGATTGTTCCGGCCGAAATTGGCGTTCTGTATGACGTGACTGATGACTGTGCGGGTGTGTTTTCGCCCTTTCGGGGTGGTATCGAATCGATTTAGCGGCTGACAGTAGGCCGGGTTTGGTTTGCACCGCTGAAATGGCTTGGTATTGCCCTCGCTTCACTTTGTCTTTGTCCAGTGATTCGCGACGCCTGGCGACGGCACAGGCATTTTTACCGGTTTTTTATCATTCTAAGCCTCTCGGGGCTCTTTTTCGTTCATCGCGAGTAAGAGTCGGCCCTGCACTGCCAGGCAGTGGTTTGGCGGTCGGTGGTTGAATTCTCGGGCTGCCTCATGGTGGCTCATAGGTCTAGCAGTTTGGCTGAGCCTCGAGCTTTCTATTTCGATTCAGATATTGGTGGTCAGTTCATTAAGTGTGGGTGTCCCCTAACCCGCAAACTTTCACTTTTCTAACGATTTGGCAGACTGTAGCAGTTAATTTTCCATGGTTTGTGTCAAAAGGATGTGCTGAGTCTCTAGCTATTTTGGGATCGCTTGGCATAATGATTTTGGTGACGATTGTGCCGTTAATGCTGGATCGATGGTCCTGATTTTGTAATTACCCCCGCCGCGTGCGGGTCAACTACAGACCATCACCCACGTTTTCGGACCCCCGCCTGGTCACGGCCTACCAAACGCTGAGCCATGCGGTGTCATTAAAACAGCTGGGATGCTGAACACACGCGAACACGGTAAGCACTCAGGAGGAACAGCTGCCGAACGCGATAGCAATAGTCAACGCCGCAATGCAGTAAGCAGAAGTGGTGTCACGATCTTGGAGATGCAGGTGATCACGACCGCAGATTTAAAAGCTCAGACACGTCGCGAGCTAGCCGATTTGGCTCGAAACTATGGCGTTCCCGGTTGGCATGGACTCAAAAAAGACGAGTTGGTCATAGAAATCCGGAAGGTTCAACGGCGTTTACGTCAGAAAGCATCTGCAGAGAAGGCGAAGTCTTCCGCTGGTGCTGCTGTGAAAAAGAAACGAACCACGAAGGCCAAGGCGACTGCCTCAGCCTCCACTGTTAAGGCGAGCCGCGCAGCGAAGACGACCCCTGTGTCGGCTGCGGCGAAGGCAAGAAAGACGGCGTCCAAATCGCCAGTTCGTTCGGGGAATGCAAAGCCGATGCCAAAATTGCCAGAGCCGAAAATCTCTGCCAAGACGGCGAGAATTCGAGCTCAGATTCGAAAACGTCGCGAAACGATGGTTCGCAACAAAGACCTCTCAACTGGGACCTTGGTTGGTGGCGCGGCTGTGAATCGTGGTGCAAATCGCACTCGTGCCGATGAGCAGCATCAGGACCGAATTGTGCTCATGGTTCGTGATTCCTTCTGGCTGCAGGTCAGTTGGGAGATCACGCGTGCCAGTGTCGAACGAGCTGAATCTGCACTTTCCGAGCGTTGGCACACTGCTGTGCCAATGTTGCGTTTGCTCAGCGTTAGCGACGTCAACAATAACCGGGCAGAAAGCGTCGAGCGTGACATTCCCATCCATGGTGGTGTCGACAATTGGTATATCGATGTCGATGAGCCGCCTTCTCGGTATCGCGTGATCATCGGTTATCTGTCTGATACAGGAGAGTTTTATACGGTTTGCAGGAGCAATGTCGTTGAGACACCGAGACCGGGGGAGTGTGAGCGTCTCGATGAGCATTGGCGGGACATCGCAGAAGATTATGAACGTATCTACTCGCTCAGTGGCGGTTACGAGACCGACGCAGGTGATCTGAAGGAAGTTTTCGAGGAGAGGCTCTGCAGAACAATGCCACTGCGTGGCGAGCAAGGGCAGACAGTTGCAGATCCCGCATTGCTGCGTCAGGCAAAGCTTCCCTTTAATGTTGATGCCGAACTCATCGTTTTTGGTAAGACAGCCTCTTCTGCTTCGGTCACGGTTGCTGGTCGTCCAGTCAAGCTGCAAGCCGATGGCTCTTTCACGGTCCGAATGGAGTTGCCTGATAAGCGTCAGGTGTTGCCAGTGACGGCCGAAAGTCGTGATGGACTTCGGCAACGCACGACCGTTGTTGCTGTTGAACGCAACACAAAAATCATGGAGCCAGTGGAATTGGATGACCGGCTTTAGTACCTGTTTTTGTGATCGCCCTTGCTGATTATGTGAGAGCGATTCATTTTTCTATCAGCGTTCGAGCCTTTAAGGCTTGAACGCTATTTTTTTTTGTGATTGACCATTGCGGAGTTAAGCATGCCCTTTCGATTTCCTGCTGTCTTGTTTCTTGTCTGTATTGCAATTTGTCTGCCCGTGGCAAACGTTGTTGGCGAGGAGGGAGCCGAGAAAAAAGACGAGGCTTCTGTCAATGTTTTGCTGATCACCAGTGGCTGTTGTCACGACTACGATTTTCAGACCAAGGCCATGCAACTAGCAATGGAAAAGTATGGAGTGGACGCAGCTTGGACTGTTGTTAATGAAGGTGGGACTGGCACCAAGGCTCAAATCGATTTCTATAAGAATCCGAAGTGGGCAGAGGGCTTTGATGTCGTTATTCACAACGAGTGCTTTGCCAATACCAATGATGCTGATTACATCCGTGGCGTGACGGCTCCGCACCATGCGGGCACAAATGCGGTTGTCATTCATTGTGCCATGCATACCTACCGAGCAGCTGAAATTGATGACTGGCGCAAGTTCCTCGGGGTTACCAGTCGTCGTCATGAACATCAAAGCAATTACAAAGTTGATGTCAGAAAGAAGACGCACCCGATCATGCAGGGTTTCCCTGATGGACATATCACTGCCAAGGATGAACTCTATGTGATTGAAAAAGTCTGGCCTGAGACAACTGTGCTTGCCACGTCCAAAAGTGAGAAGACTGACAAAGACCATCCAGTATTTTGGATTAACAAGTTTGGCAAGGCAAGGGTGTTTGGTACCACGTATGGGCACTCCAACGGTACCTTCGAAGATGCCGTCTTTCTCAAAGCATTAACCAGGGGCACTTTGTGGGCGGCTGGAAAATTGCCGGTATCCAAGCCAGTTAAGTGATTGTGGGAGTGAAGGGAAATCACCACGCACTTCCAACGCTGCTATTCCGCTTTTCGTTGGAATGAGTCCGCGTCAATCGTACAAGAACTTTCGCGTGGAGTGCGGTTGAGTGGTTCCTGGGCGAAGTCGTCTGGCGCGTGAAAATGAACTTTGAATCGTTGCATGTATCGCTTCACTAGTGTTCGGCGGATGAACTCTCGCCCTTGCGGCAAGAGCAGTGTGAATCCGAGTGCGTCCGTCAGCAGTCCGGGGGTCAGCAGTAGTGCTGCCGCGAACACGATCATTAGGCCATCCTGTATTTCCTGGCTCGGTGCCCTACCCTCTGCCAAAGCGGACTGAAACCGGAACCAAGCCATGACTCCTTCCCTGCGAGCCAGCCAAGAGCCAATGACTCCGGTCACAATGACGAGCATGATTGTGGTCCATAGACTGGTGTACTGGGCTACTTGAACTAGCAAGACCAATTCAAGCAACGGAACCAGGATAAATGCGGCCAGTAATCGAGTGAACATGCTGGCTCGATGCCTCTAATGAGTGGGTTTGCGTCTAAAAGTAGTCACCTTGGCAGTCAATTCTACATCTATACAGTTGAAACAGCAGGTTCTGTGCCGAAGTTGTCAGGTTGTAGTAAAACGTTGAGATCCACAGGGATAATCCCATCCGCCTGTTCTGTTTTTTACAGATTGCGGGAGACTTGGGGTCGAATTGGGGTTGGTTTGCTGTGGTTTCCTTTTGGGGAAAGTGCATGATGTTCAAGCAAATCACGAGTGTTGTCGCATTTGTGACTTTGGGCATTTCTGTCTTCCCCGGTAAACTCAAAGTAGTGCCGATCGAGTCAACTCATTCGGTGAGCGTCGGGTTGCCACAACGATGGTTTTTGGGTTCGGTGCCGCCATGCAATGGAGTACCGGGTTTTTTGGGATTACCAATTTTTTTGATTTCGTTCATGAACCAGCGTAAGTCATTCGTAATCGACTCGAGTCAATCGCAGGATTGCGGTGTGACGCAGCAGGTCACTAGCAGCCCGAAGGGCCTGTGTTGCTCAGGGCTTCAGTTGTGAAGTACGAGTTACTTATGACCGGTCGCCGAGGGCAACTGCACGGTCGGCTATGGGAAGGGAAAGAGGCACCCGCCGGTGTTGTAGTGGTCGTTCATGGACTGGGGGATCATGGAGGTCGTTACCAGTCCCTCGCCGCGTCCATCGCTGCCCAGGGGTGGCGGACGTATGCTTTTGATCTGCCAGGTCATGGGCGTTCACCAGGAGGTCGTGGAAGAGTCGATTCGTTTTTAGGGCTTCTGGCAGATATTGAAGCAGCGTGTCAAACAATCACGCAGCGATTTCCTGGGGTGCCGCAGGTTCTGCTTGGTTACAGCATGGGTGGTAATTTGGTTCTGAATTATCTGCTTCGATGTTTGCAGGACCAAAATTCTTTCAGTACAAAACCTGATGGTATCGTTCTTTGCGGGCCAATGCTGTTGCCGCCCACCCCTCCACCACGCCCTCATATATTTGCAGCTTGGTTGACTGGGTACTTAATGCCATGGATTCAGATTGAGCGACCTGTCGATGTCGAGATGCTGACCAGTGATCGTAAGCAAGCTCAAATGATTATTAAGGACCCGTTGATGCATACACGCATCACGCTCTATCTCGCGACGCAATTACTGTCGCAAGGTCGTTGGGCCTTGGATCACGCTCGTCGAATCGATGTTCCTGCTTTGGTCATGTATGGCGATGATGATACGCTCATTGACCGCAGCGCCTGTGAGAATCTGGCTATTCGAGCAGGTGATCGTGTGACACTTCGGCAGTGGCCAGGTATTCGCCATGACCTGTTTCATGATCAGGGCAGCGAGGATGTTTGCGAGGTGGTTTCGGATTGGCTGCTCGGCTGCTTCCAATGATATGAAGAAGATGTCGGAGCGTTTTGTCTTCGTGGATAACGTGGTTTCATCATCCGGATGCGTCAGTTTGTGGGCGAGGCATCTGCCGTGTTTATCAGAGTCGTTCCTGCATGATTGCTTGTGGCTGGGGGTCGGTAGGGGATTCGTGCCCGACCAGCACGAGAAGTTTGGTAAACTCAGTGCTTCCCTGCCCCGCTATCCGGATTAAGTATGCACGCCATGGTATTTGCTCCAGCTCTGACCCAGTTCCGACTCGTGCTTGCGAAATGGATGTCACGCGTTGTTTTTCTTCGTCTTGTGACAACCTTATTCGCAGTTTTCCTATTTCTGCTGATCCAGCCACAGGATGCTTTGGCAAAGGATGCTGGCTTTCGGGTGGGGGTTAGGTTTCTGGATCCAACCTCTGCAGAGGTTCGGTGGGAGTCAGCGCAAGCGGGGCCCTCTTCGGTTGCATTCGGGCTGACTCGCAAACTGGGAGAGATCATTGAATCGGCAGAGAATGGCACGAGTCATCGCGTTGTTCTGAAAAATCTGGATGTCGGGCAGACTTACTACTACAGAATCGGCACTGTGCAGGAAGGTAAGTTGCTGCTGAGTCCATTTTGTGAATTTGACATGCGGATGAATTATGCACCGCCATTGATTCCAGATTCGAAAGCATCGAACAAACAGGAGGGATCGGATTTGATTTCCGATGAGGTCCTGGATTCTTTGGTGAAGCAATTGAATCATGCTGGGGGCTTCGCTGTCGTCAGTAATGAGCAGTCAGGACGATGGGCGAAGGCTCTGGCTGCCCACACTGAAATGACTGTCATTGCGTCGTGCGAGGATGATGCGGAAATGCAGCGGTTTCGTAGGCAGTGGTATGACTCGGGGATTTACGGAGTCCGACTCACAGCACAGCAATCCAGTGATGTTCCCGATGACTTTGCTAATCTTGTGATTTGTTCCGCGTTACAAATTGTTGACTGCAAACGCCATGTGGCAAAATCTGGAACGCTTGTTTGCATCGGAAAACCGCCAGCTGAATCGGGTAGTGAGTGGATCGCACTTGGGTCTGATGTTTGGCTTCACAATGTGAATGGGGTGGCTGAACTTGCTGAATGGGGGCATCAATATGGATCGCCGGCCAATCAGTCCTTTGTCGGGGAGTCTCTGGGAGGAGCGGACGAAGCAGGCGAATTGGAGGTGCGATGGTTGGGTAGGCCAGGAGCAGACTTCGGAATTGATAGGAATCCTCGAATGCCTGCACCGCTTGCTATTGGGGGACGCCTGTTTCACCAGGGTATGAACCGGATGGTTGCTTTGGATGCGTTCAATGGAGCCATCTTGTGGTCGTTGGAAATTCCTGATTTGCGGCGAGTGAATATTCCCAGGGATTGCGGTAATTGGTGCGCCGACCGTGATCACGTTTACGCTGCCACTCACAATTGTCTGTGGGTGATTAATGCTGCCACCGGTGAAATGCTCAATACTTTGCGACTGCCAGAACCATTCAATGAAAATCATGAATGGGGATTTGTTGCAGTCACTGATGACATGGTGATCGGCTCTGCGGTCAAGGGTGAAAGTATCTATGAAGATTTTTGGCAGAAGGCCGCGTGGTATGACGGAAAAGATGACGCAGCAACATCGAAAATTTGCGCAGATTCAATCATTGCCTATGACAAGAAATATGGTGATGTACTTTGGAAATATGATATGGATGCAGGAGTTCAGGCGACTATCACGATCGTGAAAGACTCCATTTTCTTCGTTGAAGTCAACGATCCAAAGTTACGCACGCTCAAAAGCGGTAAGCTGAAAAATCAACAGATCTGGAACGATGCATCCGTTGTTTGTCTGGATCGTAAAACGGGAAAGCCACGTTGGAAAAAGCCAGTTGCTTCTCAGGCCGCTGATCAAGTGGTTGCCTTTGGGCTGGCCGATGATGATCAATTCGTTTTGCAATCCTCGTCGGGCAATCAATTCCATTTTGCGTCCTATGCTTCCGGGGATGGTCAGCCACTGTGGAGTCGGGATGTTAATTGGCCAGAAAATCATCATGGGGCCCATATGCAGCACGCCGTGCTGATGGGAGGGAAATTGTTTGTGCAGCCGCATATCCTTGATGCCGCTACTGGAAAGACACTCCAGACAGGGACGCTTGGTAAACGCCGTGGTTGTGCGACACCCATTGGTACTGGAGAGGCGATTCTATACCGAGGTGGGACTGGTCCGTTGTCACTCTGGTCGATTGAAGAGGGGAAACGAACGGAGTTCACTCGTCTGAGACCCAGTTGCTGGCTGAGTACGATTCCGGCCCAGGGGATGTTGTTTTCGCCCGAAGCTGGAGGAGGTTGTTCATGCGGCGGATGGATGGAATGTTCGATCGGTTTTGGGCCGCGTCGGGTAACTTCTGTTCCTGTTCAGGAACATGGAACGGTCGATAAGCAAGGAGTGAAAGAATGAATCTGTTAAGTAAGAAAATGAATCAAGCATCGTTGCTGGCAATGTCTTGGTTGCTCGGTCTGGCGGTCGTTGTCAGCACTCAGGTTGTTGTTGCTCAGTCGGGTTCCGAAACTGGCGGTGCTGCTGCGGTTAACGGCGCTGCTGCGGCCGAGTGGAAAACATACCGATTCGATAATCGTCGCAGTGGCGTTACTGCATCGAGTCTGGATTTTCCATTGACGAGCAAGTGGGTTCATCGCTCGCCGCTGCCACCACAAATGGCGTGGACTGGCCCTGCTAAGTGGGATGCCTATTCAGGAAATAGTGGATTGCAGTCGATGCGCAATTTTGATCCCTGTTTTTACGTCACTGCCGATGGTGAATCGGTTTTTTTTGGCTCCTCATCTGACGATGCGATTCATGCGTTGGATCTGGAAACCGGTAGGGAAAAGTGGGTTCACTTTACAGGTGCAGCAGTGCGTCTGCCTCCAACGATCGCGAACGGAAATGTTTACTTTGGTTCAGATGACGGTTTTGCCTATTGTTGCAACAAGTCGTCCGGAGAATTGATTTGGCGTACAAGAGCCGGAGATGAGAATCGTCGAATAACCAGCAATCGTAAGTTGATTTCACTGTGGCCTGTTCGTACGGGTGTATTGGTTGAAGGTCAGCAAGCGATTTTTGCAGGTTCCTTGGTGCCATGGGAAAAGTCTTACCTGTGCTCTGTCGATGCACAGTCAGGAGAGGTTGAGAGCGAGCAGGGGTTTCGTCGGGAACTGGGTAATGTGACGCTACAAGGCGCTCTGCTTGCATCGTCAAAAAAATTGTTCGTGCCGCAGGGCCTGTCTCTTATACACATCTGACGCTGCCGACGACTC
>CAJXTM010000012.1 GCA_913061385.1 uncultured Rhodopirellula sp.
GAGATCAGCCTCGGTCTCGTGGGCTCGGAGATGTGTATAAGAGACAGCCCTTGTTGCACGAGGGCCATTTGTATTGGTTTGATGATAAAGGCATGGCGTTTTGTACAAGAGCGTCCGATGGTGAGGTTGTTTATCGAGAACGAATCGATGGGCTCACAAGAGGTGGTCGACCTGTCTATGCCTCACCCGTGTTGGCTGGTGATCGTATCTATGTTGTCAGTCGGTATGACGGAACTTTTGTTCTGCCAGCCCGGCCGGAATATAAAATATTGGCACAGAATAAATTCAGTGGCGATGATTCCGATGCCAGTGCCACACCGGCGATCAGCGGAGATGAACTGTTTTTAAGGACCGGCAAATTTCTCTACTGCGTTGGCACGCCCTGAAGGGTGATGCGTAATTCGCTGATGTCTCTCTCGGCCCAGGTCGGTGCGTGTCTGTTTGTTTACCAACCAACCGATAATTTGCATGAAAAAAAGCTTTTTCCGTTTCAAAATGCTGTTGTGGGAATGAGGGGGAACCGCCGTGTTGGATATACTTCAACTGCAAATGTGTTTTTGAATGGCTGGTTGAACGCATTTGATTCGGGTGCAAATTCAAACATAGGGGTACAGGCGAATGCGTCATACATTTCCACTAACGGTGTTGATGCTTGCGTGTGTGATCACTGGGGTTGCCAATGGTCACGAACGTGATCAGCCACGGAGTCAAGAACGTGACCAGCAACGGAGTCAAGAACGTGACCAGCCACGGGGTCAAGAACGTGATCAGCCACGGGGTCAAGAACGTGATCAGCCACGGGGTCAAGAACGTGATCAACCACGTGAAGGGCAGACGACTGATCGTGATGTTCGCTTTCAGCCTCAAAATGATCGAGAGCGTGTGCTTTGGAATATGATTCAGCAATTGCGGTCAGAAGTTGCACAATTGAGACAGCAGATTGGCAATCGTGACCGTCGAGGTGCGGCAAGTGACAAACCTGCTCGAAACACCACCGACAGGGTGCCCCGTGAAAGGGATAGCGCGTCGCAGACGAGGACTTCAAATGATCCATTGTTGAGGCAGGCAACACGTATTTTTGCAGCCTACGACAAGAACCGCGACCAGCGAGTTTCGTTTGATGAGTGGTTGGCGATGCGAGAGGGTGAGATGACATCCGAACGCCGCGCTCGTGAAATGAGATTCTTTTCACAGCAAGCGGGTGATGACCGGATGATTACCCTGGAAGAGTTTCATCGCGGGATGGTGGCACGACAACGCGGATCTGCTCCGCGCGAGGGAGGCAAACGCGATGGCGAGGCTCGATCCGGTGAAACGCGTGATCAGGATTCTCGTGAGAGCGTAAAATGAGATACGGGTGCACGCGAGAGTGCGAAGCGTGATCGCGACGACGAATAGTTGGCCTTAAGCATTCAGACCAAGCATACAGTCGGGCGTGCATGCGTCGTGCTCCAAAATACTCAGTTTCCAGATCTGGATGTCGGGCTTGTCTGGCAGAGATTCGTTCTAAAACCAGCCGAATTCATGATTTGGTTTCGGTTGATACTGTGGACTGAGTACCGAGAATCTCGATGGAGTGCCTCGTATTCATTTGCTGTTGCCCCGAAGTGTCTTTCGAAAAAAATCCGGAATTAGCGCGCCGGAGGTGGTTCTTGAACCACTAGATTGAATAGTTATGGGCAACTTTTCTAAAACGATTGTGGCAGTTCCTGCTGATGAAGCTAATCAAGAATGGCTTTGTGATTTGTCGGATGCTGACCTGCTCGATGCATGGGCGCGAGATCAGTTGCGGCCGGCGCTCGCTGAATTGATTACGCGATATAGCGTGATGGTATTGTCGGTCTGCCGACGAGGTTGTGCACGAGAAGTTGATGTTGAGGATGCTTTTCAGACAACGTTTTTATATTTGGCTCGCAATGCTGCATCGATTCGGCATCCCGAACGACTCCCTGGGTGGTTGCAGCGTGTGGCTCAGCGATCAGCCGTTGCTACGTGGAAAAAAAATCGTCTTCGATTTAAGCCACTTGGTGATCGACCCGCCGCTGTCGAAGATCCACTTGATCAACTGACTCATCGGCACGAGTCAGTTGTGTTGGATGAAGAGTTGTCTGATCTGCCCGAAAAATATCGTGCGGTTATTGTATTGCACCATTACGAGTCGCTGACGGTACCGGACTTGGCAGTTCACTTTGATACGACCGTGGGTGCGATCCGTGGGCGTCTGCAGCGTGGCAGGAAAATGCTTGCGGCACGCCTCAGGCAACGAGGTCTGATGCCGGCGGTTGCTTACGCCAGTGTGACAGCAGGAAGTGTACAAAACGTCGACGCAGCGGAAGCCGTATCGAGACTACTCACAACGATGGAAGGCGGGGAATTGCCGGATCCACCCATCGACTCTTTTCTTCTCAAGCCTCTTCTCTCTGAAGGAATTTCAAAGATGCTATTTCTATCCAAAAGTATGTTGGTTGGTGGAGGTCTCACACTTCTGTTGTGCATCGTTTCCGGTGATGGTCATCAAGCAATTTTGACCGATGATGAAAACCGACCTCGCACAATCCAGTTAATGCCGCAGACCTTGGGTCAAGACAGCGGTGATTCCGATGTAGCGCTCGAAATTGGTAGCGGTGCCTCACCCAAAGACCCAGCTGGGAAGAGCAGCGGAAACAGGATGGAAGGTAGGCCTGACGTGGGTATGGGTGGCGGCGGTATGGGTGATGGCAGGTATTCGGGAACACTTCAGAAAAACCTGCTTGATGCTTGGAAATTGGACAGCAAGACGGCAGAAAGTGTTCGGGAGGCTTTGGATAGCAGCTACACATTCGAAATTGATGTGCCGCTTTCAGGTTTGAGCAAAACTCTTAGTGACTTGACTGGTCAGCCCATCTTGTTGAATCAGCGTGCCGTCAAACAAGCGAATCAGGATTTGGACATACCAATCAAATACTCGAGGGAAATGACACCTCTTCGGACTGCCATGCGGCAAATGTTGCGACCTCTGTATCTGCGGGCGAGTATCGAGAACGATGGTATCGTGATTACGGCTGACCATGCTGCGCTTGCCAAGGAAGGAATTGGAACTGATGCATGGCTCAACGTCGATGACGAGATGGAGCGAGATTTGTCAGCGAAGCTTCAGCAGAAAGGCGTTTTTGAATTCAATGATCTACCTTTAAGCGAGTGCATAAGCAGTTTAGCGGCCAAATTCGATCTCAAAATGATCATTCGTGAACTTGACTTGGAGGACATTGGATTGACGGCCAACGAGCCCATTACCTTGTCGCTTGTCGACATCACGCTGGGAGATGCGTTAAACGAACTCCTTTCATCTCTGGATTTAACCTATACGTTGACGGGTGGTCTCGTAGCCATTACGTCGCAAGAGGCAGCAGAAGAGCGATTGCCTAGCCGGATTTACTGGCTGGATGGTACGGGACTCACGCACCAACAAGCCAGTGCGATCATTCAAGCGACCGTGAAGCCAGACCTTTGGCAAAGCGTAGGTGGCCCCTCAAGTATTTCGGAATTCATCAACCCTCGCGCTGGGTTAGTGATTTCAACGACTTACGCCTGTCACAAAGAAATTGAGCGGATCATGGATACTGTACGGCAGTCTCAGTTCCGTTCGGATCCGAATTTGGAGTTCTTTGTACCGTTAGTGCCGAGTAATCACATGGGCATGGGTAGCTTGCACTTCTGAGCTAGTTGTTACGACTACCGACTTTTAAGTTGAACGCTCTGAGTGTGTCGCAGCGATGATGGTGACCATCGCATTCGTCTGTTTTCAGACACAGTGGGGACATGCTATCAGCAAGAATATTCCATGCTGGTTCAGGTTGTTTTCGCCTGCTAAAGCTCCCGGCAAATTTGGCAAATTAATTTCGTGTAAGTTCAATGATCAGGAACTTCCTTTTTTTTCGGCAGATAGTGATCCAAGTTGCGAGATCGCAGTCGCGATAAGAACCCCCAAACCGCAAGTTGCCGAGAAAGTGGGGATAGTGATTGGAGGTGGCAAAACATCACCGTTCAGTTGGCCATTGATGAGCCACAAAAAATTTGCCAGAAAGAACGAGAGTAAGAATCCTGCCAGCACCATGAAGGAAAGCGTGCGACTGTGCATGATGGGGACACCTGTCTTGCCCAGAACGGCGCCGAGGATGGCACCCAGACCCGCGCATAACAGCGCGGGAGTGATGTATCCCGCCAAGAAAAATAGCAGGAAAGCCCCGGGGGTTTCGAGGACACCAGTGAGACCGTGATACAGCCAGTACAGTGTTAAGAATATCGGTCCTATCATGGAGGATAGCCAACCCACGATCAGTGAATGGGTAAGCTTGTTTTTTCCATTACTGCAGCAGGTGTCGCATGACTCGGCGCCGGAAATCTCTGCTGTTTTGTAAGGGTTGATCTCTGTCATTCGTGGTCACACTCTTCCGAGTGTGTTGCGAGATTACTTTCGGTGTTTGATTTATCGATTGGACTGTTAAGATAAGTTCGCAGTATCGCAGATTGGGACAAGTCCCGATCGTGCACGGGAGCAAATTGAATGAACAGTAACTGATCCGGTGGGGTATCTGGTGTAGTGAAGGTTCCTGCGATCTCCCAAAGCTGATTTCTGTCCATCGATTTGACACTTGCCTTGTTGCAGGTCGACTGCCTTTTGGGATCAGTTATCTCCGCGTCGCTTCGGTGCAACGTATGCATCGAGTGCAGTGGCTAAATCGGTCGTCTGCTGTTTGGTTAAGCGTTGTTTGGATTGTTCAATCATGGTGATGAAGTAGCCACATTCCTTTTCGGTAATCGGGCAACCAATATTGCCTTGCGGGCTATCTGAGTTGATGATTTCATCACCAGCACTATCAAGAATCGTTATCCAAGGCAGTCCAGAATTGGCACCGTGCCCCAGCTTGGTTGCGGCTTGCTTGCCATTTTGCATGTCTTCAACATCAATTTTGAGAATAATGAAGTCCTTCTCAATCAGCTCTGAATTCTTTTCGAGGAACTCCTCGAGGACTTTGCACCAGCCTCACCATGTGGCACCTAGATGAACCAGAACTCGCTTATTATCGATTTTTGAAGTGGCAATAGTTTCATTCAATAACTCAATTGCGTTGACTGCGGATAAGGTGTTTTCGATGCTCGAATTATCGGGAGTGACTGGTTGCTGTGTTGGTACTTGGGCTTCGGGTAAGTCGGATTCTGGTGCCATTGCCAGCTGCGGTGCGGGGGTGCACCCAGCGAGAATCAGCAGGGCGGTGGCAGCGTGAAGTGGCATCTTCATGGGGCTGTTTCGGGTTGTTAGAAAGAGGGATTGTTTTCGGCCGAGCAAAAATTCGACCGCTGTCTGGGGTCGTCGACTATCGGAATGCGTCTCTTACATGGGGTTTGCTAAGCACCACTACTGCCCAAATGCCAAACGGGATGCCGAGTAGGCAACAGGGACCGACAAATGGGATTATGGCTACGATTGCTGCAGCTTTTGCGACGCCATAGTTTGTCATGTTCTTCATTTTGATGGCACCAATCAAAATGAACGTCGAGCTGATTACCAGTATCACTCCCCAGATGCTCCTCACAATGAGTTGCAGCGAAACATCGCCCAGCCTTGTCAAAAAAAACACGTCAGCAATCAGTCCCAAGGTTCCAAGGCTCAATCCAATGATAGACACCACCATTAGTGCGACGGCGGGTGCCTTGATCTCATTAGGGTGCTTCGCTTGACCGAATGTCTTCGTGGGAGAAATGTGCGAGGGGGCGACGTATGGGTTCGACATGGGCTATTTTGATATCGAGATACGGGAGCGAAAGCGTAGAGAGAAGTGTGTGGGTTTTTCTGAGTTCGATTTGTTTCATTGCCGGACAGGCAAGTTCACTTTTTTAAAATGGAGTGAGTTTGCGCCGAGCCAAATGGCTTCCAATGATTCTCATCGGTATGCATGCAAGTATAAGGTTCAGAAGAATGAACCACAGCGGGCCTCCCCCGATGGCCCCACCAGTAAGAAAAAATACAACGATGATCAGGGAAAAGCTCATCGGGTGGCTTACGATGAGCCGAGCGTCAATCGCAGCACCGGCGAGTGTGACGAGAGCGTGAGCAAGAAATGGAAAAATGAAGGTTGCAGGTGTCAGTGAGTTGATGTTCTTCTGAAGATTGTCGACATCTGACGTGCCCACTTCGATTGGATTCGCAATGACATAGGCTCCGACGGTGATAAGACCATTGCTCACAAGACTTTCAGCGAAAAATCATGCGATGTCGGCGAGCGTGTTCAGTGCAAATATTTTCATGCTTGTTGCTCTCCAGCCCAGAACAATGCCTGTTGCGAACCAATGTACCGTGTTGATGGAACTGGTGTTTAAAAGCCAACAATGGATTTGTGGGCGGACGTCACGACTTCTTTCATATGATCAAAACTTAGCGTGCCAATGTCGTCGCTCATTTGATGATAGTGAGGGTTGCGCAGGAAGGATGTATCGTTGATCATCAATGCTGGGATGTCGAATTCCCAGTAACTTCGTTGGTCCGACATTCCAGCGAGGCTTTCAATCATGGGGTGATCGATGATCTGCACGTCGATCCCAGTGTTGGTTTTCATGAGTTCAAAAACCCTTTGGTTGAATTCATGATATTTCTGTTTGCCAACAACGGCGATGAAGTTCGCTTTTTGTGGGTAGGCTGCCTTCAAGCGTGGGTCGGGATAAGGTTGATCGTCATCATTGAAAAACCCGATCATCTCAAAATTGATCATGCCAATCAAATCATCTTTTTGATCCTTGACCGATTTCGCGTGTACATAGGATCCCATTTCATGAGTGCCATAATAGGGCGGTTCTTCGAGACTGAACGCGACAAAGTCGATACGGTAGTCAATTGTTGGCTGTCCCTCAGCAACAAGTCTCGCTGATTCCAGCAGCCCTGCGACAGCACTGCCATTGTCATCTGCACCTGGCTGGTCCCCAAATACATCGTAGTGAGCACCCACGATGAGACGACGTCTCTTGCCCGAGTTGTAAGACGCAATCACATTACGATAGTTCAGATCACCGGCCTCGAATGGCTGCTCACTCACTTGCAAGCCATAGCTCGAAAATTCCTGCTTCATGTAGTCACAGACACGATCCAACGATGCGGTATTAAGATGATTTCGAAAGGGCCTAAGGCTGGTCAGAAAATCGACGTGCTGGTAGAGCAATGTTTGATCAGCTTTCATGGAAAAATGAGTGTCTGATGCTGCTGTAAATGGTAACGCGGTTGGAAGTGGGAATGGGATTGTACATCTGGCTGTTTAACCATCTGTTTCAATTACTTGTAAGTGCTGTGCTTGTGAGTCTGCTATTTCGTGGGTTGGACTCAATCTGGGAGTGCGTCATTAAGGTTTCTGAGTGCTGAATAAATCGCGGTCGTTATTTTGGCGGGTTGGCTACCTTGTGTGTTGCACATGACGACGATTCCATGCCTGCCGTTTGGATAAACGACCATTCGTGTGCGGGTTTCATCCTGAGATCCATTATGCGAAATCTTGAGCGAGTTGCCGCTGTTGGATACCACGACTCCCAGGCCATAACTTGATTCTTTTCCATCAGTGGTGGTTTGGCGAGTCCACATTGCCGTGGACATCGCCTGGTCAATGAGCGTTGAGTTCGCAAGTGCGGTGGCGAATTTGGCAAAGTCTTTAACATTCGATTTGTAGCCCCCCGCACCATGTTTCCAGAAGTGGGGAGAATCGGGTACTTCTGCAGGTTTCCCATCTAGGATTTCGTAAGCCCGTGTCCAGTTGGCTTGCTGGTTTGCATGAAGATCAAGTTGAAAAGAGGTTAGGTTGAGTGGATTGATGATCCTGTCTTCCAGTTGCGCACTGATGGGTTCATTGCCCGCTGCTTGAACAACCGCGCTAAGCAACACATAAGCGTAGGATGAATATCCGGTCTGCGATCCGGGTTCAAAACGAAGAGGTGACAGGGTGAATCGACTGATGCTTTCAATCGGATCGAGTTCGTCCAGCAGGTAGGATTTCCCTGCCTTATTAGCTGCTTCTCTTGAAGAGATCACTGTACCGTTGGAATAGTGTGGAATTCCGCTTTGATGACACAGCAGTTGCCGGGTGGTGATTGGCTGAAGTTGATCTGGTAGGTTCGGGCAGTATGACACAATTGCTTTATCGAGATTCAGGTCGCCATTTTGGACTAGTTGCAGAGCAGCGATTGACATCAGCGGTTTAGAATTTGAGGCCCAATTGAAAATCGTGTCATCAGTCACTGGCGTGTGCGATTTTATGTCGGAACACCCATAGCCTTTGGTGTAGATGACCTGTGCATCCTGAATGATGCCAATTGCGATGCCGACAATATTTTGTCTCTTCATTTCAGCATTCACAGCCGCATCAACCATCTCACCTTGGATGAAACGACCTTGGCAAATACCCTGTTGCGGGACTGTCATCAGTATCAGGAGCAAGAACATGCCATGAATCACACGATGTGGACCATCGTGGTGAAATGACAATCGTTGGTGAGCCGTTAGAGGCTTGGGCTGTGATGTGTTGGGTTGGTAGGTCACTCTAACTTTACCCATTCGGCATCGTCGTTGAGTTGGGCAAATGAGTTGGCATATTCGGCACGACGAAATTCATAGTCAACGCTATCACCATACGCTGTAATATCAAAGGCAGGGGGTCGAAAGATTGAGAGGATGAAAACAGGCAGTGCGGCAACGAGAATCAGTCCTGCTGCCACCCATTTACCAAGGGGTTCTGGCGCAAAGTTGGCAACTTGCGGCCACACGAAGGTCATGATTAATCCTGCCACCGCGATGCTTGCCAAAATACTGTAGATCTTGCGCTTGCGGATTTGAGCGGTGCAACGTTGACAACAGGGAACGTGAACGGTGAAAACTTTCCCAAACACCATCAGGATAGAAGTCAGCAGCCCAATTGTGTGGGTGCGCACTTGAATCGTGTTGCCATTTGTGCTGAGATCACACTGGACACAACGCGTGGGAAACTGAGCGTCGTGATTGCGTGGCAGATTTACATCAATGCTCAGGGGCATGACGCGAGGTTTCCTGATCTGTTGGAATCATTGTTGAGAATCTGTGCTGCGTTATTCAGTTTCAGTTTTAAATAACTGAAAGCCACGTTTGAGGTAGTTTTCAAGTGCATGCTTGTGGTCGTTACTGCAGGTGTGTACCCAAACTCGTCGTGTGTCGGGATTGAGCCAAGCAGATTCGATTGCGGCTGTGAGCATGATGCTACCTAGTCCTTGACCAATGAATTCGGGCAGGAGTCCGAAATACATGATTTCAACATTACCATCGTGTTGTGAGTCCAATTCAAAATATCCTGCACGTTCTCCTTTCCAGAACCCGAGCCAAGTATTCATTGTGGTACTACCAACATATTGGCTCCACTGGCTATCGTCCCACATTAAACGGTCTGTCCAATGCCACGCGGACCCAACATCCCGATAGAGTTGCCGATTCAGTGCTGGGTCTGCTGGTTGCACCATAACGATGTTGAAATCGGCTGAATGCTGTTTGTGTACCAACGCATGTCGATCGAGCATCTCCAAGTGGAATATCTTTATCACATCTTCCGACATTGATACTTCATTTTTTGTTGGAAAGGTTGCTGACAACGAAAGCATTCCATCGTGTTTCAGCTATTCGGTCGTTCGCTTGTTTCTTCAAGAATTGACTCGATACGAACAAGAGAGTCTCGTATCTCTGTCAGCAGCGAGTTGCTGTCAGAAAAACCAATTTCATCGAGGGATTGCGATGGGCTGACTGAAGACTTCGCTGCTGCCTGCGCTTCCCGCTGGTTTAAGACAGCTTCTCGAAATCCCGGTGCATTAACGATTCCTGTCAGCGAAACAAGTGATCCGTCTCCCGATTGTCCGGCAGTCTCGACAGTTAGGGTGTGCAGTTCGAAAAATCGCATGATCGGTCCCTGAACCATTCCCATGTCGGTGATCTTTTCAAGTGGGATCGTCTTTTCAACCCGGATGAAAATTCCTTTCCGGACCTTCAGAGCTTTGTCGGTCAAGATGCATTCCATGCGGTCCAAATAGCGTTTTGTCATTGCAGTGCCAATTGGGAACCACAGCAGCAATAGTGGGATGCCAACGACCGTGACCGTCAGTAAAATGGCACCGCCAAGAAGCCAATAGACACAGACTTTGGGATTGAATTCCGCTTCGCGAATATCTTGTTCTGATGACATGAGTTCCGACTCGATCGATGTTTGGGAGTACGTTTGGCTACAGGAGATGCAGGTTGTGAATAGTATGACGGATCAATGAAAAAGTTGTGTCTCGAAGTCGAACAGCAGTCTAGCATTTGCAGACTGGTCGGCGTGGCTTGATGCGAGCGTCTAGAAACAGGATGATTTGTGATTCATTCAGCAGGTGCGAATCGCGAGAGCGTGCAATTTTATGTGAGAGATAGTCGCTCGTGGTTGAGAAAAAGTCGTGCGATATTCAAGTTCGATGTTTGCCGGCGAGCGATTCGATGATGCCAAGGTGTACCAGATGCTAGCAATCGCCGTTGCAAATTAGGACACCATTGCTCCTGCACGAATCGTGCAGGTCGCAGATCATTTTGGTGCTTGGATTAGCCGGTTTTCAGTGATCTTGTAGTTCGAATCAGGAGTCTGTTTCTTGGTGGTTTGAGTACGACTTCAGATGATTTAAAGCGATTTGATCTGGACTGTGGAATGCGGCATTATCTATTTAGGTAAGTAATCACGGCATTTTGTATGCTTGTTCGACATACATGATTTTCCGGCATTTTCCATATCGCTCTGAAGAAATTCTCGACGATTCGGCGCCAACAGTTCAACGATCACCAGTTTTCCACTTGTCACCGAGAATCGTGTAATGGGACGCATCGTTAGCAGATCTTCGCTCAAGACTCCTGTGGCGATGTTCATCTTCAATCGACGTGATGTAACGGCTCGAGTTTTTGCAGAAGTACGGCGTGCCCAACCAGAGCAGTTATTTCTTATCAGTGATGGCGCGCGATCTGACCGACCCGGTGAGGAACGTCAGGTTTCGTTGACCCGCGAGATCGTGACCGACATTGATTGGGAATGCGATGTAAAAACTTTATTTGCTGATCGAAACATGGGCTGTAAAACGCGAGTTTCGAGTGGATTGGCGTGGGTGTTTGAGCAGGTAGAAGACGCAATCATTCTTGAGGATGACTGCCTACCACACCCTAGTTTTTTCGGTTATTGCCAAGAACTGCTTGATCGCTATCGTGATGATGAGCGGATTGGTGCGATTAGCGGCAACAACTTTCAAGAAGGGGTGAGTCGCACGCCTCACAGTTACTACTTTTCGAAGTATTTCCACTGTTGGGGTTGGGCCTCTTGGCGGCGGACGTGGCAAAACTTTGATTTGAATTTTCAAACATGGCCATCCTTTCGAGATCAAGGTGGATTGTTGACCGTTGCCGATTCACCCACGGAGTCTTGGTACTGGACACGTCTTTTTAACGAACAATACTCAGGTGATACGAAAGTCAGTAGTTGGGCTTATCCGTGGCTCTACAGTGCGTGGGCTCAGAATGCACTCACGATTTTGCCAGACGTCAATCTGATCAGTAATATCGGATTTTCAGGTGAAGGAACTCATTGTACAGATTCGGATTCCGAGTTTGCCAATATGGATGTTTATGATATTGGGACTCTGCAGCATCCTGAGACTGTTTTTCGTAGCGTTGAAGCTGACAAAGTTTCATTTGGACGCAAGTACTACCGCGATTCTATTTCTCGTCGAGCACGCCGGTTGTGCCACCAAGTGTTTGCAGGTGGCGGGAAAGCAGCGGCCTAATGAGATGATTTTCTTCGTCAAGAGACCTGCGGTTGAGCGTTTCGTATCTTGAAGAATGGTTCAGAAGTGAATGAACTAATGATGTGTTGAAAATTACGTCAGCTGTGGATCATAACAGGCCAACGCATGCGTAAGGCTAGTTACCCTGAAAGGCCTCGTTATCGAGCCACTGAGTCATGGTATTGAATACTTCGTGTGCGTTGATGATGTGATGAGCAGAAAAAAGGATGCGTTTCTTTTGTGGGCTACCCAAGTCTGTGAACATGGGATTCTGAGAAGTTTCGACTGGAAACACTTGATCTGATGTTCCATTCATCATCAGGATGGGTTGTTTCACTTCGGGGGTAAAGTGAAAGGCCTGAATTTCGGGACGGCTTTTGTGGTGTGGAATGTAGCCTCCCGAAAGCAGTACAGCTGCGCGATAACGGGTATCAGTCGCCAGAGCCATGGGTCCGCGAAGAGCGCCCTGGCTCAAACCAAAATAGACGAGTCGCTTGGGGTCGACATCATTGCGTGTCAGCAGATAGTCGACCACTCGTGAGCCATCTTTAGTCACTGCAATGTAGTTATCTCTCGCTCGAATGGGTGTGTTTTCAAATTGTTGACCCAAGGTACTGCCCGACCATCGTTCATAAGTTCCTTGATAGACGGGGAAGCAGACGATCCTGCCGCTGTCTGCCAATCGCTTCAGTAAACTGACATGAGGCTCGTTTTCCAGCTTGAGTTCCCGACCATTTTCCCATGCAGTGACTCCCGGAACGAAGATGATGGTCTCCATTTGACCCGCGGCATCATTGGGTATCAGAAGATGTACCTTGAAACGTTCGTTGTTGTAGGGGGCGGTAATCTCAGCCACATCATGACGAACCTGATTATTTGCACCTGCAATGATATTCGCCGACCCAATGATGGGGCGCAGTGGTAAATCGTGGTCATAAAGATACATTGCACGAAGGCTTTGAAATGGTTCACGCTCTGGCCCCAATTCAAGACTTTTGGGTTTCGCTATACTTGCCAGCCCCTCCGCCGAAGGCTCAGATCCCTCCGGGTATCGAACGCATCGGAACCCATTTTCCAAGCTGCGGTCCCACGGGGAAAGGCTCATCCTCATGCTGAACGAGTAGTGGGGTGAGTTCCAGTCGCCACCGAGGATGTATCGTTTGCCTTCGTCGTCGGCGGTCTGACACCATTCTCTGGCATTGCCTGCTAGATCCAACGCGTCGAAACGTCCGACACCGGTCATCGTTCCGCAAGGTCTGGGACCAGCACTGAGAAAATTGCCAGCTGCTGCCATGATGCCTGGTTGGTCTGAGTCGGCAGCCCATTTCCAGTGATGCAGGGTTGGCAAGTGCTTGGAGCGGTACTTGGCGTACGCACATGCTTCAAACCAGCTGATACCTCCTACTGGGGATGTGGAGTTACCTTTGGGGTAGCGACCATTTTTCCAGCCAGCAGGACCGGGTTCCCCAGTCAGGTCGGTGAATAAACTCATGGCTTGCTGCCATGGAATGGTTTCCCCTTTCTGCTCGAACTGAATTCCCTCCCAGAATGAGGGATTCTGATAGCCACCTGCATCGACAAATGTCTGGAAGTCTTCGTTTGAAACTTCGAGTCGGTCGATCCAGAATTCATCGATTGGCACCCCATCTTCTTTTTCGTTGTTGTAGATCCAAACCATCCCAGCAAGTTGTGTTTCTTGGGGGACAAGATAGCTACACGAAAAGGTCTCAAACGCTTTTGGTACTTTCAGCTGTATGTCCCGTGAGACGTAGCCTGATTTTTCAAAACGTATCCGGATTGGCCCTCTTGGTAGTTTGACATTCGTGAGGGGCGTTCTACCAAGAGTCATCCATTGATCTTTTTCAGATGCGGCATCACGAATTTTGACACATGTGTCGGCGGGGAGTTTATCGAAGCTGGTTGTCAACATGAGATCATTCATGATTTCTTCGAATAAGGCATCTGCTTTGATCCGAGGCTCGAGTGCTTGTATCATTTGATACGCGATGACTGTCTGCTGGTCGTTAATCAGTTCTCGGATTTTGGGAGCAACAATCTCCCTTGCTTCTTGAAGTTGTTTTGCCTGCTCCTGTGATTTATTCAACTCGATTGATGTCTGCGCGAGTTGTAATTTTTGGTGTCTACGTTCGGTACTTTGGATGTAGAAGACGAGTCCTGTCAGCGATAACACAATGGCCATCGCCAGCGTCACAAGAAATGCAATGACTTGGTACTTGCATCTCCGGACAAACAGTTTGGTCCTCCGAATGATTGAGGGCGGTTGAGCTTGGATTGGCAGATTGTTCTGCAACCGTTCGATGTCATCCGAAAACGATTTGGCTGTTGCGTATCGATTGTCAGGATCTTTCTCCAGTGGTTTTGCAACAATCCAATCAAGCTCGTGTTCAAGCTGTTTGCAGAGTGAGTTCGGTGTCGCTTGCCGGTTGTCAGCAATTTGTTGAAGATTTTCGGAACTGTGAATAACGCGGCTCAGGCGAGGGGGAACCCTCTCACGTGTCACGGCTAGATGTTCTTCGAGAATTTCAGCGATCTCGAACTCGTGTGCCAGAGGTATTTTACCACCCAGCAGCTCATGCAAAATCACTCCCAGGGTGTAGATATCAGATCGGGTGTCTACATTCTGCTGTTTCGCGCCGGCCTGCTCCGGGCTCATGTATTGCAGGGTCCCGATGATTTGATCCGCTTGCGTGAGCGGATTTTCAGACTGTGGACCCCAGTCATGCATCTTTGCGACTCCAAAGTCGATGATCTTTGGAACCGGTTCGTGATTGTATTCAGTGACCAGTATGTTTGAGGGTTTAAGATCACGATGGATGATTCCTCTGTAATGTGCGTGCTGAACCCCGTGGCAGACTTGTTGGAAAAGTTCAAGACGCGTTTTAATTGTCAACTGGTGATCATCGCAATATCGCGTGATCGGTATGCCATCAATCCATTCCATGGTTACGAATGGTTGACCGGTAGTGGTTGAGCCGGCCGAATAGACGGCTGCAATATTCGGGTGGTGAAGTGTTGCCATGTAGCGACGTTCGGATTCGAACCGCTCAACAGCTTGCTGATCAAACTGGGCTGTCCGCAGCAATTTTAAGGCGACTTTGCGGCGAATTGGTTCCAACTGCTCTGCCAAATAAACCATGCCCATTCCACCTTCCCCAATTTTCCGGAGAAAGCTGTAACCGGGAATGTCAGGCAGCGGGGAATCATTTGCAAGCGTCGCCTTGTGGCGTGATTGATCCTGTGCTTTGTCGAGCAGGGAACAGGGTTCTTGATCGGCGATCAATAGAATCTGTAATCGCGTTCGCAATTCTGTGTCCGTACCGCACACTTGGTCGAGATAAACAGATCGGAGACGTTCCGATTCTATTTCCGTGGCAATTCGGAAGATTTGATCTTCGTCGACTGTCGACATGAATTTATTCTCCCAGCCAGTTCACCGACTTGTTGGTGAAACAGAAACACATCATGACCAAGAGACAGTGCGATGAATGACAGCGGATCTAACAGTAAAAAACATGATTGAAAGCTCATTTACTGCCCAAAGTCGGTGGATACCCCTCCATCGCGACCTTCAACCAGGCCCGCGCGTAGCGCCAATCCTGATCAGCGGTTGAGGTAGAAATTGCCAGCACATCGGCAGCTTCACGATTGGTTAGCCCCACAAAGAAACGTAATTCAACCAATTTGGCTTTTCGCGGATGAGTCTCGGTGAATGCTATTAATGCTTCATTTAGTGTTAGGATTTCTGCTGGGCTCGAGGTGAATTCCTGCTCAATATCATAGCTGGCAACCCGACTGAATTCTCCACCACCTGTCTCTTATACACATCTCCGAGCCCACGAGACCGAGGCTGATCT
>CAJXTM010000013.1 GCA_913061385.1 uncultured Rhodopirellula sp.
CTACACGTAAGGAGTCGTCGGCAGCGTCAGATGTGTATAAGAGACAGCAATTGTGCAGAAATGGGTTGTCGAGCTTTCGGGCGATGGTAAGCGTGCTAAAGCCCATGAGTCCGGTCAGATAGCCACCGACCTCAAAATTGCCAAAGTGCCCCGTTACGGTGACCTTGGGGCGTCGGCTCAAGAGGTGCCGAAGCGTCTTCCGGTTCTCGCGAAACACGATGTATTCGCTCCAATTGGTCAAATGCAGGCGGCGTTGTGCCCATGCGATTTCGCAGACCATTAGAAGTAAGTGGTGCCACATCGCGTATTCGAGACGGTTGCGGTCTTGATCAGTGGCGTCCGGAAAAATCTGTTCTAGGTTTTGTTTGGTGATGTCCTGGCGAATTTTGAGGGGGCCGGTCGCTAGCCAAGCCAAGCCGTGACAAAGTTTGTCACCCATGTCCGTGGGCAGCGTTTGCAGGACGGAGATCAGGATGCGAACCGTCACATAAAGCGCAAAATCGATTCCCAGCGTTGTTAGTCGCTGAAAGCGTTGCCAAAGGTTGGTTCGCGTCACAGCCGTTCTCACGGTGGCTTCCTTGCATTCGTTTCATGAAACTGCCGTAATTGTTGCCAATTTGCCGTTTCGAAATCCAGACGAATTCGCCCGCCTTGTTAGATTTGCCGTGAGAGTACACGATTGTGAGCTCGGGGCTCTGATCTGGAGCCTGTTTTTCTGTTCGAGTAGCGGTTTTATTGGAATGAACGAACCTTGTGCCGTGATTCTGGCTGCTGGGAGGGGTACGCGAATGAAGAGCGATCTCCCCAAAGTCCTCTGTCCTGTTGTGGGACGGCCAATGATCCATTTCGTGCTAGATGCACTTGAAAAAGCTGGGATTCGCAGGCATGTCGTAGTTGTTGGTCACGAATCTGAGTTAGTCGAGGCAGAACTGAAGTCGCGCGGGGGAGAGATTCACTTCGTGTTGCAAAGTCCGCAATTGGGGACCGGCCACGCCGTGCAAATGTGCCGCGAGATGTTGTCTGAGCAGCAGGGGCCGACGATCGTCGTCGCCGGGGATTCCCCGCTGATTCAGTCCTCGAGCCTACAGGAACTTTTGCAGCACTTCGAGCAAACCCAGCCAGCATTGCTGCTTGGTACGCTGGAAAAAGCTGACCCTACCGGTTTGGGCCGAATCGTTCGCGATCAGCACGGGGAATTCACCGGGATCGTCGAGCATAAAGATGCATCGCCCGAACAATTGGCGATTTGCGAGGTGAATATGAGCACCTATCTGTTCCAAACTCCAGATTTGTTGCAGGTTTTGGAACAACTTAGCGACGACAACGCTCAGTCTGAGTACTATTTAACGGATTGTGCGAGACTGCTCCGCGAAGCAGGCCGGCCAGTGGCGGCTGTGCCTGTCCTCAAAGAGTGCGAATCATTGTCGATCAATAACGTCGACGAATTGAAACAAGTCGACGAAAAAATGCGAGCTATGGGTTATGCGTGAACTGAAAATTTTCAGTGGTCGCGGCAATTACGATTTGTCCGCGAAAATCTGTAAACACCTTCATCTTGAGCCGGCCGCGATCTCACTTGGGAAGTTTCCCGATGGTGAGAACTTCTGCAAACTCGATGAGGATGTTCGCGGCCGCGATGTCTTTCTGGTCCAACCAACGGCGCCTCCGGTCAATGACAACTTGATGGAGTTGTTGATCATGATTGATTGCTGCAAGAGGGCCAGTGCAGAACGTATCACGGCCGTTATCCCGTATTATGGATATGCTCGCCAAGACCGCAAAGATGAAGGGCGTGTTCCCATTACCGCCAAACTTGCGGCGAACCTCGTAACGCGTGCGGGTGCTGATCGCGTTCTTACGATGGATTTGCACGCGGCGCAAATACAAGGCTTCTTTGATGTGCCGGTTGATCACCTGTATGCAGCTCCTGTGTTGAATGAATATTTTAGCGAACTGGGCATGGAAGGCGACGATATCGTGGTCGTTAGCCCCGACGAAGGAAGCATCAAACGGGCACTGGGGCACAGCAAACGGCTCGGTGGCACTCTGGCGATTGTTGACAAGCGACGAACCAGTGCTTTGGAAGTCCGGCAAAGCACGATCATCGGTGGGCCGGTCGACGGTAAAATAGCACTGCTCTTTGACGATATGATCAGTACGGCAGGGTCCATTTGTGGGGCCGCCCGTTTAGTGCACGAAGCAGGGGCAAGGGAAATTCACATCGCGGCCACTCATGGTGTGATGTGTGGGCCCGCGATCGAGAAACTGCGTGATGCGCCGATCAATTCGATTGTTGTGACGGATTCCATTCCAATCCCAAAAGAAAAACAACTACCGAATCTTGTCGAGTTGACCGTGGCTCCGTTGCTGGCTGAGGCAATCAAGCGAATCCATCACGATCAATCGATCAGTGAGTTATTTCGGGAGAGATGATTCGCTCGCAGTCCTGCCACCTCCGAACAATACGCTTGCGGAGATGGCATGACGCTTGTGGACATTGCAGTGCTCGGGTTGGGGGACGGATAACGCACCGAGTTAAGGTTTTTAATCTGAAATGTGAGGTACGGCATCGTGAGCGCGACGCGATTCGGGATTGTCGGGGGCGGAGCGCTCGGGGGACTTTACGGCTGCCTGTTGGCAAGAGCCGGATTCGATGTGCACTTCTTGCTTCGTAGTGATGCTGAGCATGTGCGTCAGTTTGGTTGGAAAATCGAAACACCCCTTGGTGATTTTGAAATCACTGACGTCAATGTGCACTCATCAACTGAAACGATGCCCGCCTGTGATGTCACCGTTGTTGCGCTGAAAACAACGCAGAACGCGATTTTGCGTGATCTATTGCCCGGACCTACATCAAAAGGCGGGCGAGTCTTGGTGTTGCAGAATGGTTTGAATATTGAGCGGGATGCTGCAGAGATTGTGGGGTACGAACGCGTGCTGGGGGGATGTTGTTTTCTGTGCAGCAACAAAGTCGGACCCGGTCATATCAGACATCTCGATCATGGACGAATCCTGTTCGGGGATTATTGCCCCTCAGGCGACCAAATCTCTCAATATGCGCTGGGACTCTGTGATGACTTGGTCAAAGCCGGCATCGATGCCAAGGTTGTGGCCGATCTGGCAACGGCCCGATGGAAAAAATTGATCTGGAATATTCCCTTCAATGGCTTGTCGGTTGTGCTCAATGCCTCGACCCAAGAACTCATGGAAAGTCGGGAATCCTCTGATCTGGCAAGAAGTCTCATGCAAGAGGTGCATCGTGCTGCTGGCGCGTGCGGTTCTATGATGAGTGAAAAGGTGATTCAAACGACACTGGATGTCACACGGGAAATGGTCCCGTATGACAGCAGCATGCGAATTGACTACATGAATAAAAGACCCATGGAGATCGAAGCGATCTTAGGCAACCCCATTCGGCACGCGCGAGCTCATGGCTGTGAAATGCCGCGGGTTGAGATGCTTTATCTTGAGCTATTGTTTCTGGATCGGCAAAACAGCGTTTTGTCGATCAATGCTAAGTGACAGCGAAATCGGCAGTTGCTCGGCTGGCGAATGGCAAGGCTCATGAGCGGGGATTGCCGCACTTACTTCTGAGACCAACTATTTCTCTGGGTAATCACTTGCTGCCATGTAGCAGGCCTTCAAAATTCAGTTCCATTTGAGTGTCCTGGTCGTCACCGCCCAGTTCGCGGTAGAGCAGGCTTGGCTGAATGTCGCGGCTATTTTGGTATTTGTCGCTGCAGTACGAATCAGCCTTTCCTTCCAGCGATAGATAGTAGATTTGGCATACCTGCATGTTGGGATAGATGCGCACAGGCTGGACGCAGTGCATTTCAAGTGTCCAAGTTCCGCAATAGCCAACGTCACCCACGCTTCCGCCCGGATTGATAAACAAACCCAGACGCCCCAACGAGCTCCTCCCTTGAATCATCGGGACCAGATTACGAGTCTCGGTGTATTCAACGGTACGGCCGAGGTACAGCATGTTTGGTTGCAGGGTCAGTCCCTCGGCTGGAATCTCAAGTCGGCGGTAGCGATTTGGAGAAGCCGCATCGAGGACGACCTCCTCATAAACCAGAAGCTCGTCGTGCAGAGCGAGATTGTAGCTATTGGGATTGAGCTGGTCTTCTGAAAATGGCTCAATCAGCAAGTCGCTATCCTTGCGTCGCAGTATCTCTTGACCCGAAAGTAGCATGATCGCTTTGGTCCGGTGCGGGTAATTCGGGATGAGTTCGTCCATCAGATCGCGGTGGTGAGTACCGACCAGTCCGATGTAGGGTGGGGTTCGCGCCCCTGTCGTTGCAGATTGTCGGGGACGAACGCCGGCTCGTCAATCATTTCCCCTCGCACCAAAGTAAGTTGGTCGCGTATATTAGAGAAGAAGCCCGACGGAGCGGTATTTTCGCTAATTTTTGTCACCGAAGCTGCTTTCCGTTGCTCGAGCCGTCTAAGCAAACAAGGAAACAAACGCGATGTCACACATCGATCAAAGTAATCCGTACGCCGTAAATCTTGAAAATGCGGTAGTTTCTGCACCCGAAAGTGAACGTGCAGCATTCATTCGACGTACTTATACGCACCTCACAGGTGCGATTTTAGCGTTGATTGGTCTGGAATTTGTCCTCTTCACCGTCGTGCCACCCGCCACCATGCAGGGGATGGTTGCCTCTATGACCGGCGGATACGGCTGGTTGCTCGTTCTTGTCGGCTTTATGGCGGTGAGTTGGGTTGCACGAAGCTGGGCGAACAGTGGGTCTCCAGCACCGCTGCAATACGCCGGGTTGGCTTTGTATATCGGAGCTTGGGGCGTAATGCTCCTTCCAATTCTCTATATCTGCATCAATGTGCTTCAGGATCCAAGCCTGCCAGCCACCGCTGGGGTGATCACCGGGGTCGCGTTCATTGGCTTGACTGCCGTGGCATTTATCACACGGGCAGATCTCAGTAACTGGGGACGCTACCTGATGATTGCCGGTTTTGTTGCTATGGGAGTCATCATTGCCGGAATCCTGTTCGGATTTTCACTCGGTCTTTGGTTCTCGGCGTTGATGGTGGCATTCATGTGTGCCTACATCCTCTATGACACATCGAATGTGATCCATCACTTTGGTGTGGACCAGCATGTCGCTGCTTCGTTGGTGTTGTTTGCCGATGTCGTCATGTTGTTCTTCTACGTGTTAAGAATTTTGATGGCTTCACGCGATTGAGCCGATTCTTGCACGCGGCATGCCTCAGCGATCGCCGCGGTGGCAAGCCAATGCGGCAAGATTTGCACGTCCACATTTAAGTGGATACGGCATCATCTTAGGGATTTCTCAGCAGTCGTTTGTCGGCTGCTGAGTAAAGACTCTCGCAAACCGGGGTAAGAGAGCGATGCGGGTAATGAGGGGTGAAAGCTCGCAAAGACTTGTGGAGCGGAGCAAATGCTTGACATCGCCCATACGCTTCCCTGGAGTTCGGCAGCAAACTGCCATTTCCATCGCTCTGGCAACATTGGATTTAGTGCTTGGTAGACAACTGGGGACCTTGATTTGTTAAGGACTGGCACTCGATTTCCGTGACGTGACGTTAATTCTGGAGACAAACCATGGATGACTTGGATGCCGTTACTCGATTACCGGATGATTTTGACGGACGGGTGAGGTTGTTTCCGCTGCCGGAAATGGTTCTTTTCCCTCACGCCATGCAACCGTTGCATATTTTTGAGCCTAGATATTGCGAGATGCTAAGTGAGGCTTTGGCTGGTGATCACTTGATCGCCATGTCGACGCTCACCGGTGGTGACCTTGGCGGTGTGTTGACAGACCCACCCATCGCAAGCACCGTTTGCCTCGGAAGGATTATCTCGCATGCCGAGGTCGAAGAGGGGCGACACAATGTTTTGCTGGTTGGTGTGCGTCGCGCTCAAGTGGTAACTGAATTGGATGCCGGGCGGCCGTTTCGAATGGCCACGGTTGATGTGCTAGACGATATTTATCCACCCACTGGGGCGACCGAGCGTGGTCAACTCAAAAACGATTTGCTGGAAGCGTTTGGCGAGGTGATCCCAGCCAGCGTCAATGCACAGCAAAATCTGCACGATCTTATGGCTGGTCAGATGGGGCTGGGGCCGATTACGGATATAATTTCGTATACACTTCCGTTCGAAGTTGTGGAAAAGTTGCGACTGCTTAGTGACTCCAACGTTGACTCCAGAGCCGCGGAGCTTGTGCGATTGCTGCGAAGCGGCAGCATTAATCTGCAGTCTGTGTCTACAGCCGATTTTTCCGACAATGCGCGGGGAAAGCAGGAATTCCCGCCACCCTTTAGCTTGAATTAGTCAAATGGAAATTCTCGATACCATCTCCCGTATTGTTCACATTGGTACAGCGATCACGCTCGTCGGCGGAAGTGTTTTCACTCTGCTGGTTTTGATGCCTGCTGCCAAGACGCTGCCAGATGAACCGCACAATCAGCTTGCAGAAGCAGTGACCGGTCGCTGGAGAAGCTTCGTCTACATCGGAGTTTTGCTGTTCATTGTAAGCGGCTTCTACAACTACGTTCGTGCGATCACCGATCATCAGGGTGATGCTTTGTATCATGCGTTGTTAGGCATGAAAATGATTCTGGCTCTTGGGGTTTTCTTTCTAGCCGCGGCTTTGGTGGGGCGGAACCCGAAGCTCGAGGCGATTCGCCGTACCCGTTGTACATGGCTGAAGGTGCTTGTCATTCTTGCGGCCGTGATTGTCGCGATTTCTGGGTATGTAAAGGTTCGCGGAATACCGGCCCCTGCTTCATCTGCAAGTCAGAGCATTTCGTCGAACTCAACTCTCTGAGTCAATTCCGTTTCGAGAGCGATACGCCGTCTCAGGATGTTTTGTGATGATCAAAATCGGCGCATTCAGTTTAATGTGAGACGCGACTTGCCCCCGCTGATGGTGTTTTCCTACCTTCCAAACCGCGGTGCTGCGACCGGGGTGGAGTCGACAATTGCATTGACCAGTTTGCGTGCAGTCGCTCGCTTTTCGGGTTGGTTGTTTGGAAATCCAATTTCTTCGATCAAAAATCCGAACCTCGGATCTCGTTTAACGCCGGTGAATCCCACGTCGTCCAGATCGACGCCAGAGATACACGCGATTGCAGCCATCGCTAGATCCCCAACTTGGTTGTTGATCGTGCCTTGTGGGGTAACTCTCGCGCGACTGACTGGCCGTTGGTCGTCTAAGAGTTGGCTGATGGTGGGAACATCGCTTCGGGTTCCAAACTTGGCCAGTGCCTGCAGGCTAACAGCCAGGATTCCAACCCCCGCAGCTTTTTCGTTGGCAATCGTCTCCTCTGAGAGCAAACGGCAGGCCGAGCCTAATTCCCAGTCCATTCCGTAGAAGAGCACATCTTCCCGATTGGCTAAACTCGTGCGGGCCATCCACTGACCCAGCAAATATTTGAAGATTGGTGAAAGACGCTTGTCTTTTCGGATCTTGGTTCCCGTTGCGGATTGCATCACCCTGACCACAAGGGTTTCGCAGGCGACGGGCATCTCGACATTTGGATCGAGCAGTGGGATAAGTAAAGCAAAAGCATCTGCGGTGGTTGGCATCTGCTTGAATTGGGTTTGTTGTACTGCTGCGATGACGTTTTCCAACGCAATGTTGCGATCACGAGCCTTTAACTCCCTTCGCATTGCGGGAGGAAGCGAGGGGTATTTCCGCAGGATTTCAACGAACAGGCTGCGGGTGGCGATGGTGTCGTTGCCCAGAATGTTCAGGATCTCCTGCCAACCTTCGAATTGCACGTCTTTCATTGCCATGAAGTCCTGAATTTTTACTTCGATTTGGCCATCCATTAATTGCTCGATCAATTCCTGAATTCTGACGCGTGATTCCTCATCATCAGCGAGTTCAACTTGGTTTCTCAGGTCGGGCAATGCAGACACTCCGATGTTCAGCAACTCGCTGGCTGCACTTTCGCGTTGTGAAAATTTGGGGGCACTGAGGTTGTCGATCAGTGATGCAATTTGCATCTGTTGTTCGGGAGTCACGTCGCGAAGAGGGGAACCGTTTGATTCGAGAGGTGCGATGAGGTTCGCCGGTTGGGTCGTTTTTTCCGACTTGCCAGGTTCCTTTGTTGACAGTTGGGTTGTGCTCGACGTGGGCTTAGAGTTTTCTGACGGTTCCTGACCGAGAACGTAGCCATTGAGAGTGATGCAAGCGTAAAAAAGAACGATGACAGTGGGGCGTGTGCAGGCACGCATGCTGGGGCGGCTCTTCGGCATCATTCCGTTCCGTTGGGAGGTGGGAGTCTGGTACGCGGCGAGTTGGGGACGCACGTATGGAGCGAAAAAAAGATCGAAAATATGGATTGTGGTGATTGCGGGTTCACCTGGGAATATAGAAGTTGAGGTCGTTGGTGAGTACCCAGAACCATTTGTTGGGGCGTTACATCTCTCCCATCCGTTAGATTCCACAAGCAATGCCGGGTTATCTAATAAAGGATGGCGACTTGCACTCGCGGGTTCGTATTGTACCGGGAGGCGAAGCTGCAGCGATAAATCGCCCTGATTCTATCTTCCCGAGTCAGGCCTCCCATGGAAAGACCGAAAACGGTTGTCGATTTATGGTTTGGGGAGTAACCTTGTGTGTGGCAGAGTCGTAAATTCTCTGCCAGTGACGCGCCCGCTTAGGGATTTGCGGCCGATTGCAGCCTCTACCTGCTAAAGAGCCATGCCAACAAATATGTCGATTGATTCTGATGCGAACGACTTGAGTCGTGACGCAACCAACGAAGCTGACACAACTTCTCAGCTTGATGATGCGGTCCAAACGTCCCGTTTGGCTGAGCCGGCGTCGGGGTCTAGCCGCGACCGAGAATCGCGTGTGTCCCAGGTTGAAAGCCCCGCACAGGCAAGGGAACGCTTGCAGGACACCGGTTTTTCAACTCAAAGTGTGCATGCCGGTGAGAAACGACAGAAGGCCGAAGGGTCGATTTCTGCACCGATCTTTACTGCCTCGACCTTCACTTTCGAATCGACCGACTCGCTGATGCGATTCGTTGACGGGAAAGAAGAACGCGATGAATATGGCCGCTATGGAACGCCAAATGAACGCACCTGCGAAGCTAAACTTGCTGCGTTAGAGGGTGCTGAAGAAGCCATTATTTACAGTTCCGGAATGGCGGCGATCGTTGGGTTGTTGATGAGCCGACTGAGTGCCGGTGATGAGATTGTGTTCTTCGACCAATGCTACCACCGCAGTCGTGAGTTTTGCTCAAAGCACTTGTCGAGGTTCGGGGTGGTCACGCGACAGGTTCCAACGGGTGATTTTGATGCAATGGAGGCGGCGATCAACTCCAACACCAAAATGCTTGTTAGTGAGTCGCCGACCAATCCACATCTGACTGCTGTAGACCTTGAAAAGTTTGTTGCACTCGGGAAGTCCACGGAAGTGGAGACTTTGATCGACGCGACACTTGCGACGCCATTCAATCTGCGTCCCATTGAGTATGGCGTCGACTTTGTTTTACACTCCGCGACCAAGTATTTGGGTGGGCACAACGACCTGCTAGCCGGGGTCTTGTGCGGACGCAAGGAAGCGTTGGAGCCAGTGCGTTCGCTGCGAGGTATTCTTGGCAGCGTAAATTCCGCGCACAACATGTACCTGTTGGAACGAGGGCTCAAAACATTCGAATTGCGTATGCAGCGACACAACGAAAACGGTCAACGTATTGCAGAATTCCTCGATCAACATCCTCGTGTTGAACGAGTCTATTACCCCGGATTGGCGTCGCACCCAACTCATGAGATTGCCGATTCCCAGATGGCGGGGTTTGGTGGGTTGATTACCTTTCTGGTGAAAGACGCGGATTGGAAAGAAACTTCGCGTATCGTCGATGCTGCAAAGATTCCTCGTATTGCACCGAGTCTTGGCGGCGTGGAGTCGTTGATTGAGCAACCACTCGTCATGAGTTACTACCACTGTTCGCCACAGGAACGTGAGCAATTTGGTATCTACGATAATATGATCCGGATGTCGTGTGGCATCGAAAATGCCGATGACTTGATAGCGGACCTCCGACAGGCGCTTGACGCCCGCTAGGACTCAGGCACTTGACGCCTCCCAGAATTCAGTCACTGGATGTCTTCAACGGACTCACGTGCCTGATTTCTCGATGGTTGTGTGTTTCGGTTCTCTCGAGGTCGCTTCGCTGACAGCGTGTTGGCAGTCGTTCTCGTTTTGGTTAGAGGTTTGTTGGGGAAGTGAATGACATGAGTGAACAGAAAAAACAATCCACGTCCGGGTCAGCGGACAGCTTTCGAACGCGGGCCATCCACGTCGGTAATGACGTTGATCCAACTACGGGTGCAGTGATTCCGCCGGTTCACTTCGCCAGCACGTTTGAACAACCGGCGGCTGGTGAGTGGGGAGCGTTTGACTACTCGCGTAGTGGGAACCCAACGCGGAGCCAAATGCAAATGACTTTGGCTTCTCTGGAAGGCGCAGTCGGCTCGTTAGCTTTTTCATCCGGTATGGCCGCGATTCATTGTGTCACCATGATGTTGAAGACAGGTGACCACGTGGTGGCGGGTTGTGATCTTTATGGTGGGGCGTATCGCCTTTTACACAAGGTCTGCAATCGGTCCGGTGTGGATGTGACGTTAGTCGATATGACGGATGCGTCAGCGGTTTCGGAAGCCATCAATGAGAACACCAAGCTTGTGTGGGCTGAAACGATCGGAAATCCCAGACTCAGTATTCCGAATCTGCGAGAGCTTGCAGACGTTGCCCATGGTAAGGGTACGTTGATTGGGGTCGACAATACGTTTGGGACACCTGTGTTGATCCGACCTTTGGAGCACGGTATCGATATCGTGATGCATTCAGCGACCAAATATTTGGGCGGTCACAGTGATTGTCTTGGTGGAACGCTAGCTGTTTCGGATCAGAGTTTATTAGATGAACTCTATTTTCTGCAGAATGCGACAGGGGCGGTACTTGATCCATTGACCTGCTTCTTGGTGTCGCGAGGTATGAAAACGCTAGATCTCAGGGTTCGAGCTCAAAGCGAAACAGCGTTGAAGCTTGCGAAATGGCTGGAATCACATTCGAGAGTTTCCAATGTTCTTTACCCGGGGCTTGAGTCCCACCCGCAGCATCTGTTGGCATGCGATACTTTTGAGGGTGGATTCGGTGGGATGGTGACCTTTGAGCTCGATGGCACCATTGAACAGACAGCCGCTGCCTGCGGTGCCACGCGATTGTTTCGACTCGCAGTGAGTCTTGGTGCGGTGGAATCGCTGATCGAGCAACCTGCGACCATGTCGCATGCCAGTTACGATCCTGCTGATCGGGCCCGGTTCGGGATCAGTGACGGCCTAATTCGATTGTCCGTTGGCTTGGAGTCTTTTGAAGATTTGAAAGCTGATATCGAACAGGCCATTGGATAAGGGCGAAGGACTGTCTTGTCGTGCATGTGCGTTTTGGGGCGGAACGCGATACGGTACTCAAGACAGTTTTGACTCAAGACAGTTTTGATTGAGTTTCAACAGCCAGGGCGATCATTGCGTGGCGGGTTTGTCTTTCTGTTGAATCTTCCGTCTTGCGTCGACGCAGATGCACTCCTTGCCGTTACGAAGGTATATCTTGTGGTTTGCGAATGCCGGGGCCGCCCAGACTACCTTGCGACCAAACGCGACGTCGGTGGGATCTAGGACGTGGGTTCTGTCCAACTCTGAATAGCCATTTCGATTCATCTTGGCGATGACCAGATCTCCCTGCTCGGTGAACAGCCAATAGCGATCTTGTTGCCTGACGATGAAGGCGGTTCCTGTTCTCAGCGGTCGCTTGGATTGCAGAGGGACAAGGCTGCTCCATAGGCGTTTCCCGGTCTCCAAGTTGACGCCGTAGAGAGTGCCATCTTGATGAAAGCCGTAAAGCATGCCGTCGCGAACAAGCGGTTGGACATTGACCGGTGAAATTGCTGCATCGGCAGGGTCCTGCCATATCATGGTCGCACCAGGCTTATCCTCAGACAATTTCATCAATAGGCTTTTCTTCGTGTATCCCGCTGCGTACAGCAAGTTGCCCGACTTGATTGGTGACATGATGACGGAACCGTTGGTTGCCTGGTATTCCACGGTCCAATATTCCTTCCCATCCTTGGGGTTGAGAGAACTCACGCCCTCGGGATGCAAGATGATTAGCTGCGCTGTGCCGGCGGCATTGATCAAAACAGGCGGAGCGTAGCCTTGGCCACTCGATGATAGTGCTCTCCAAATTTCCTTTCCTGTGTGTTTGTTCAGTGCAACGACAAGACTGCCCGGTCCACCGGCAATGCAGATCAGGTTTTCGCCTACCACAAGCGGGTGCCCAGAATATCCCCAAATAGCCGGCTTGGTCGAATAGTCGCGAGCCAAATTTCGCACCCACCGTGGTTGCCCAGTGATTGCGTCAAGACATTGGAGATCACCTTGGGCGCCGAGTGTGTAAACTCGGTCTACATCAACGTTGGGAGTACATCGCGGGCCGGCGGGATATGAGATTGAGTACGTGACAGGGTAAGAATGTTCCCAAAGCAGTTCACCAGTTCGCTCGTCCAAGCAGAGAGTTCGCTCTTTTCCCAGTGAATTTTTACGCTGATTGGCGTTCTGCTGAGACTGCGTGTCAGACTTGAAATCGGAGATGTAAACACGGCCTCGAGAGACCGCTGGGCCGGCGTAACCACCGCCGACAGGATGACGCCACAGAATATTGGCTCCTGACGTTGGGAAAGAATCAATGATGTTGGGTTCACGCCAAGTGTTGTCTCGATGAGTGCCCATCCATTGAGGCCAGTCGTCGCCAAGACAAGAGGGTGTCGTAGGCAATAGGAAGCAATATGAACTGATGACGCTAAATAAAATCAGCGTTGGGCCGGGGCTTCTTATCTTTGCCATGACTGGACTCGTATGGCCTCAATGGCCGAAGGTAGGCTTGAATTGGTTTGACTGAAGTCATGTTTTACCAGCTTGCCAGACAGCTCGTTGCGGTTTGGCGTGACAATGGTCTTCCGTATTTTATTTCGTCATCTGCTCGGGTTCGTTAGCCAGTGTGCTTCGTCATCTGACATGCTTACAATGGGTGTGGAACACCGGGCTCTGGTAAACGAGTGGAGCTAGGATCCAAGGAAGATCGAGTCACTGAGAAGCGATGGGGAGAAACGCCGATGCTAAAACGTTTTGTGGTGGCCGCCATGATCCGTTTGATTCGGATTTATCAGCTCTTCATCAGCCCGCTGATGTGGCCTTGTTGCCGTTTTACGCCAAGTTGTAGTCAGTACGGTATCGAGTCGATTCGCAAGCACGGTCCGATTGGCGGATTGTGGAGGACTGCTTGGCGTATTCTGCGTTGCAATCCATGGTGCAAGGGTGGGCATGATCCACCGTGAGATGCGAGGGGTTTTGAGTTACCTGCCTCTTAATCTCGTTGAATCATTTCGTGGTTGGCGCGAGTGCCCATGGCTCGCCATAGTTGCAAGTCGACGGAGTCGGTAATGCTGCTGACAGAGCCATCAAGAAAAGTGACTTGAACCATGCCGAGATGGTGGCTTCGTGCGTTGATCGATGCGTAGGTTGGATTGCCAGCGATGCCGTTTTTCCCCTCTTGCCACGAGTTGAAGTCAATGTTGTAGGAGTTTCCGTCGGTATGGGTGTAAATGGTTGCAGTGTTCGGTGGCATCGTGGTCGTGATGCCGGTGTGATGGACTCGTCCATCAGGCCATTCTGTATGCCCTGTGTTTTTGAACTGGGATGCCAACGCTGCATTGGCAATGACTGCTTCAGGGGTTGCTGGACAATCGGTGTTGTCGGGGCCACCGTTTCGCAGATACGGCGTCCATGCTTTGACCTCCGCAGCCAACAACGTGCTGCTGGTTCCATCCAGGCAGTCACGGTATCGGAGAAATGAGTTCGGAAAAAACATCCCATTCCCGCCTCGATTAGTAGTGGGGTCATAGATATACCATGTACCAAAATTGAAACCATAATTCGTCGGGTAGAGCAGTGGGCGTCCCTTTCCCGGATTTCGGACTTGGTCGCTACCCGGGTCAGTGGGGCACGCATAAACCTCAATTTTCACATTGTCGATCGTGTCCTGATGATCCCAAGCGATTGATAAATCAATCTTTTCGTAAAGATTACCTTGCTCATGAAAAGGTAATATTCTGCCATGCACACCCCATGAGCCGTTGTTCCCTGTGCTGTTGACCGACCGGTCCACGATGCAAGACGGGGGAAAGTTTTTGAAGGCACTTTCGTAATTCTGGCAAGCCAGTGAGATCTGCTTTAAATGGTTCTGGCATTGAATGCGTCGTGCAGCTTCACGGGCGGCCTGAACGGCTGGCAACATCAACCCAACGAGAACCCCAATGATTGCGATTACCACCAACAGCTCAACGAGTGTAAAGCCAGTTGGGTGTCTTCGATGGGTGGGGAGTCTCTTGACCATGGATTCCGAATTAAGATGACAAACGCGGGCCTTTGTTATATTGTTCTCCGAAGCAACTGTTGTGCCAAACGTATCGGCCTTAAATTGGATAGAATTTGGCCGCTCTTGGTGATGAAGGTATCGGAAAGGGACGGATATTCCGTCAAAGAGTTGCATATTTCACCAGCTCAGTGGCAACTTGGCACTGGTTGCGGAGTTGCGACAATGATTGCGATGCGATTGACAATGCGTTTGCGTTCAACGGTGGTGGTTTCCAAGTCACCGGTTTTGGGCATAGATGTGGGGTCCGCCCTCTGAAATGGCTACGTTCCCCTGCGTCGTTCCGCAGTGCTGGTAGGGAGTCGTTTTGGAATGCGTGAATCGGTAGTGCAGGTTGTCTTTTTCATGCCGTCGAAATGGGGGGTGTGGTGTGTTCGTTTTGGGGATTCGTTTTGCTGTATCGATTTCAGTCGCTGAGAGTACGCTTGTTGTTTCCATTGCTTGGCGTGGCAGTGGTGGCATCGTTGGCGGTTGCGGCGGCATCGTATTGGTTGGCGGATCGCTGGGAGCGTGCGCAGGTGGCACGCCGTTATCAAGAAATTGAGTCAACTCTGAGTGCGGCCTCGTTTCCTTTGACGCCGTTGGTGGTGAATTCGATCGCTGACCTCACCGACACTGATTTGATCACGTTGGATTCAAATGAGACTGTCTCTTATACACATCTGACGCTGCCGACGACTCCTTACGTGTAGA
>CAJXTM010000014.1 GCA_913061385.1 uncultured Rhodopirellula sp.
TCTCGTGGGCTCGGAGATGTGTATAAGAGACAGCCACGGATGGTGAGGGAGAGGGCAACCCAACGGGATTCTTGCTCTGTCTTGGTGCCCTGCAGCATGATGGCCATAACGATGGCTTGATCGAGATTTTTCAGCGACCAGGAACAGCGCCGGATACACAGCGAGGTTACCTTCGTTTTCTTCAGCAGATGTGTGAGCTGGCTGCAGAGTGGCTGCGAAGTCAAAAGTTGCGAACTCTGGGTGATCGTCAGACCCTGTGGCAGCAGGCTGATTCGTTCGCCCGTGCGACACACGAATCGCTTGATTTGAAAGAAACCGCCTACATCGTTGCCAATGAGGGACGGCGTTTGATTGGTTGTGATCGTGTGAGTGTCGCGATTAAAAAGGGGCGAAACTGCAAAGTACAGTCGATTAGCGGGCAGGACACTATCGAGAATCGTTCGAACATTGTGACTGCATTGAATAATCTGGCGACTCGGGTTGTCGCTGCTGGTGAGCCTTTGTGGCACGACGGAGCAACAGAGGATCTGCCGCCTCAAATTGAGGAAGCTCTGGAAGATTACGTCGACCAGTCGTATGGGCGAAACATTGCGGTCTTGCCTCTCCGAGAACCTGAGCGCCGTCTGGGTGTAGATAACGACTCCGGAGCTGCAGGTGAGATTGACCGTGACAATGCTCATCGGGGCGAAGTCATCGGTGCTTTGATCGTAGAGCAGATTGAAAGCGATATCCCCCAAGATGTTTTCCGTGCACGGTGTGATCTGGTTTACGAGCATGGCACTCGAGCCATCGCTAACTCGCGCGCCCATTCCAACTTGTTTCTGATGCCTGTGTGGAGGACTTTGGGGCGAGCAACGTGGGTGCTTCGGGCCCGAACTCTGCCCAAAACAATTGGTGTCATTGCTTTGGTTTTGGTAGTGGTGCTTGGCCTGACTTTTATAAAGAAAGATTTTAATCTCGAAGCAGAGGGAACATTGGTGCCTTCTGAAAAGCGAGAGATTTTTGCCCCAATCGATGGTGAGGTCGTCGCAGTCAATTTTGACCATGATGATACCGTAAAGCAGAACGACATCCTGATTGAGTTGCGAAACCGTGACATCGAAATTCAAATTGCGGACATCGAAGGTCAAATTCAAACCAACATCGCTGAACAGGCAAAAGTTCAAGGCCAGTTGAGTCGTCGCCAGCTTTTGAAACCATCAGAGTTGCGGTCCTTGCAAGCAGAAAAAAATGAATTGCGAGCCAAAGATCTGGTGCTGCAGAGGAAGCTGAGTCTGCAAAAAGATCGCAAGGAAGAGCTGAATATTAAATCGCCGATTCAGGGCACTGTCGTGTCATGGGACGTTGAGAAAAATCTTCGCCTAAGACCCATCATGACAGGCCAAGTTCTGATGGAAGTGGCTGACCTTGATCAAAATCTGGTACTTGAAGTCGAGCTGCCTGAAAAACGTGAAGGACACCTCGATGAATACATTGCTCAGCAGGGTTTGAGTACTACTGACCAATTGTCAGTGACCTATATCCTTGCGACAGATCCTGATGAGCCAATGGAAGCCAGGTTGCTTATTGACAGCATTTCCAAGCGTGCCGATGCAAATGAAGAACATGGTGCGGTCATTAAAATGCGGGCTGATCCGGACCAAAAAACCCTGAGAAGTTTGCAGCCTCGCCCAGGGGCCAAGGTGATTGCGAAAATCTACTGCGGTCGCCGTAGTAGTGGTTTTGTATTCTTCCACGAAATCTATGAATGGTGTCATAAGTTCTTCTTTTAGAACGGAGCCATTTCTGCTATCCAACGTTCATTTTTTCGGAGTTTTCATGATGCGGTTTACATTGTCAGTTTTGTATCTCGCTATCGCTGCAGCCATTCCCGCCTTTGCACAGCAGGCGGCGGTCCCGAAGCAAACACCTGTGGTTGAGAACTGCGTGGTGCAGTACATCAATAAGGTTGATGTTCCGGCGAGAGCTGAGGGCTCACTGACAGAAATGCGAGTGGATGAGGGAGTCACTGTGGCCAAGGATTATGTGCTGGCAGTGATTGATGATACCGCTGCCAAAATCAATTTGGCATTGAAACAGGCCGAAGAGAAAGAGGCCGTCCTGAATGCTACAAATGAAGTCAATCTGAATGATGCCAAGAACAGCGAGCAACTCGCCAAGGCTGAAGCAGAAGCTTACGAAGAACTGCGACGCGAGCGGGCTATTCCCTACTGGGAGCTCGAGAAGAAAAAACTGGAAGCCGATCGAGCATTGCTGCGGATCGATCTAGCCGAAATGAACAAAAGCATTGCTGAAGTGCAGGCTTTTGGGAAGAGACAGGAGCTTGCGTTGGCGGAGTACGAATTGAAACGACGTCAAATTGTTGCTCCTTGGGATGGCTTCATTGAATCCAGACGCGCTCAACTTGGTGAATGGGTGCAGCCAGGAACACCGATCCTGACTTTAATCCAGATGGATAAGTTGCGAGTTGAAGGAGACATTGATGCGTTGGAATCCCGCAGAATTGTCAAAGGCACAAAGGTTGAGGTGAAAGTCTTTGATATAGGTACAAGCTCAAGTTCGGAGCAGAAGCCCATCAAGGGAATATTGGGATACGTGAGTATGGAGATTGATCTGAACGGCCGCCATCGAGTGTGGGTGGAAATTGATAATGTCAAGGATGACGGTGTCTGGCGTTACAAGCCGGGCATGATGGCAGAGATCAAGATTCCCTGATCCCTTCGTGGATCACTAATTAAATGCATCGACGAGATACGCCGATCGGAGCTCTTTTGAAGTCATCTTTTTATCCCGAATCCAAGTCGCAAACCCTGTTTGCATAGCGTTCCATGACCACGTTAGCCGAATCCCTCGTTAGCAGCTCATCAAGGCCGCTGACGGTCCGAAAGCGCCCTGACCTGACGGCAAACCGTCAGTTCTATCAGGGTACTGCTTATTGGGTGGTTAAGGAGCCGGTTGGACTGCAGTATTTTCGCTTCCACGAAGAAGAATATTTCATTCTGAACATGCTGGATGGGCATGTCAGCCTGCAGCACATCAAAGATGGTTTCGAGCGTCGTTTCGCGCCTCAGAAAATCACGTTTGGTGATCTGCAACAGTTCATTGGAATGCTGCATCGCAGCGGGCTGGTGATCAGCAATTCACCCGGTCAGGGAAAGGCTCTGCGGGAGCGTGGTCGCAAAAAAAAGAACAAAGAGACATTGGGTAAATTTGCCAATGTATTTGCGTTGAGGTACCGGGGATTTGATCCTGAAAAGGTTCTGAACGGCATTCTGCCGTGGTTCGGATGGCTCTTCACGGTCCCTGCGCTAATCTTCTTTGCACTGTTTCTGGCTTCCGCAGCGTTGTTGCTGGCTACCCAGTACGAAACTGTTTACGCCAAGTTACCTACCTTTCAGCAATTCTTCGCCGCAGATCGATGGATGATCCTTGCGTGCACCATGGCTATCGTAAAAGTCTTGCACGAGTTCGGGCATGGGTTGAGTTGCAAAAAATTCGGTGGGGAGTGCCATGAAATTGGTTTCATGTTATTGGTGTTTACACCCTGCCTGTACTGCAACGTTTCTGACTCTTGGATGTTGCCAAATAAATGGAAGCGGGTCTGGATTGGTGCGGCGGGTATTTATGTCGAGATGATATTGGCATCGATTGCCGCGTATGTCTGGTGGTTTACCGAATCCGGTACGACGATCAATGATCTGTGTCTGAACATGATGTTCTTGAACGTCGTCAGCACGGTGTTGGTGAACGGTAATCCGCTGCTTAGATTCGATGGGTATTACATCCTGATGGATGCTTTGGAGATCCCCAATCTTCGTCAAAAGAGTACCGAAGTTCTGAAACGCTGGTTTCAGGAGACATGCCTTGGATTGGAATTGCAGGATGATCCTTTTCAGCCGACACGCGGTCGGTTCATGTTCGGTTTGTTTACGGTCGCCAGCGTCATTTATCGCTGGGTCGTTGTGTTCTCGATTTGTTGGTTTGTGATCAAGGTCCTGGAGCCTTATGGGCTGCAGGCAATTGGGCGGATGGTTGCCGTCATTGGTTTTGCAGGTCTGGTTGGTCAGCCCTTCGTCCAAACATGGAAATTTTGTCGAACTCCCGGGAGATTGTCCAAAGTGAAACGCACTCCCCTGTTAATCACACTGGGAATTGTTACCAGTGTTGTGATCGGTGTTTGTTACATACCGCTGCCACATCACATTGATTGTGCTTTTGAAATTCGTCCCAGCAAGGTTGGGACGGTGTATGCCGGCACTTCCGGCAGAATTGAATGGGCGATTGAACCACGCACGCAAGTAGAAGAGGGACAGCAGCTTGCAAAGCTAATCAATCCCGATCTTGAAATTCGACTAGCGGATCTCGAGGGCCGCGAAGTGGTGGCCAATGCCCAGCTCAAGACGATTCAATTGAGAAGTCGTGAGGATATTTACCTGAAGGCATCGATTGATACACAAGAAGAATTGATCAAGTCCATTCAATCGATGATCGCCGAAACTCGCAAAGAGGTTGAGCGTTTGACAGTGGTTGCGAAACGCTCGGGTGTTGTGATTTCACCACCCATTCGGGAACCTCAGAAAGAGAACGGTGGCAGGCTACCCGGCTGGACTGGATCTCCCTTGGATCGGGAGAACCTGGGTGCCCTTTTGACACCCGGCGATGTCATTTGTGAGATCGGCGATGACCAAGACTTTGAGGCGGTGCTGATCATTGATCAAGGCGATGTGCAGCTGGTCCGTGAGGGACAGGAAGTTGAGATGAAACTGGACTCCCGAAGACTGGAAACGTTTGATGGTGTGATTGATGAAAAATCGAATGAGCCGCTTGATGCAGCCACCATGGGGATGTCCAGCCAAACCGGTGGAGATTTGCAGACAGAGATCGATCCCACAACAGGCATGATCATGCCTAGAAGCGTATCCTATCAAGCTCGGGTGCCGTTGGTGATTGATGACGTGCCGTTAAGGGCCGGGTATCGAGGGTCAGCAAAGATCCATGTTGAACCCATGTCCTTAGGTAGTCGGCTTTGGCGGCTGATCGCGAAAACATTTAATTTTGAACTTTAGAGACTGGACTGGTTCAGCTGTGCTGCTCATCCAAGGATATTGCAGAACTTTTTAATATTTCACCGAACATGATCGTCTTACTTTGCAGTCTTGTAGCCGCTCGTCACGATGCGGCTCGGATTGCGAATGGGTGTATTAGCGGGCAACGCCACTAGATGATCAAACCGCCCACTATGATTCCGATGCAGGGATCATCTTTTTTATTACTGTTGACGATTACCAATCCCATTGAGCGATCGTCATAACAACAACTCCAAACCTTTCGGAGAACTCAACGATGGCAGATGAAACCAAAAAAGAAGAGGCTGCAAAGCCTGCGGCCGCCGCGGAAGCACAACAACCAGTCCAAGTGCAGGTGGTTGATGAAAACGCGGTAGCGACGTACGCCAACTTTTGCCGTGTGACTGGTTCACCAGAAGAGTTGATTGTTGATTTCGGTTTGAATCCGCAGCCGATTGGTGTCCCTAAGGATCCCATTCAGGTCAAGCAACGCATCATTGTCAATTTTTATACAGCGAAGCGTCTGCTGGCTGCACTGCAGATGTCGGTTGCACGTCACGAGTCTGTGTTCGGCGTTTTGGAAACGGACATCAACAAAAGAGTACGTCCCGGCTTGAATCAGCAAGCTGATGCTGGAAAGAAGAGCTAATCAGCAGGTACTGCTGATTACAACTACCGGTCTCGCATGTATTAAAAATGCCTGACAAAATGATTTCGCGTCGTGCAACTGCTCGACGCGATTTTTTTTGCATCACCATTGCCCTCCACGCTTGGACATCGCCAGAGAGTCAGGGTGCGTTTCAGGCTGCTGCGAGGACTCATGATGTGACGATAGTTTGCAGAAGCGGGTTATATGCCGCGGTGTTCTTGGCTCAGTCAGGTCGACCATTGATGCAGTCGATTAGCATCCGCAACCGGCCCAGAGCCCGACGATTGAAGTGGAATACAAGTCGTGGCAATTCTGATAGATCGGCTTCACCGATCTCTTCCGGCTGCGGGCTGGTTTGTTCGAACGTTCCATCGACAAGAATGTCGGCGTAGTGTTCTTGGATGTACGCCAGCTTTGACTCTGCAAGCGGTGCTTTGAGGCGAAAGACGAGACGATTTTTGACATACCGCATGCTGTGATAGACACGGTAAAAATTCAATGTCTCTTCAATCGCTTCGTCAACCGAATTGGTGATTTTGTACAGTCGTACATCTTCCGGACTGATCATCCCACCGTCGCGGAGCTGTTTCTCAATGAACTCTCCGAGATCCTTCCAGTAGCTTCCTCCCGGGTGATCAAGCAGCACGAGTGGTGTCATGGTCTGTTTGCCGGTTTGCATCAGCGTGAGCGTTTCCATCGCTTCGTCAAGCGTTCCGAAACCACCCGGTAGGCAAATGACCGCGCTACATTCCTTCACAAACATCAGCTTGCGTGTGAAGAAGTACTTCATGGTGACGAGTTTTGGGTCACCCTCAATGTATTCGTTGGCACTCTGTTCAAAGGGCAGCATGATGTTCAGCCCCAGTGAGGCCTCGCGTCCAGCGCCTCGGTGACCGGCTTCCATGATGCCACCACCAGCACCGGTGATGACCATCCAACCATGCTTTGCCATCCGCTGACCAAGTTCAACGGCAGCTTGGTACTCGGGATGGTCAGGGCTCGTTCTTGCTGAGCCAAAAATGGTGAGTTTCCGACGGCGTCGAAAAGGCCGAAAAACCTTGAACGCATAACGGAGTTCTCTCAGGGTTCGCGAGAGCAGCTTGAGGTCGCCTCGGGCTGTTTGGTCCTTTTCAAGCTTGCCAATTGTGCTCCGCATGACGCGGTACATGTCCTGAGAGTCGACAGGCTTGAGGGGGTCATCAGCCGGTTGTGGCCGCTGGATCTCGTCTTCGCCAATCGCTTCGAGAGGGAGGTCGTCCTGATTCATGCGATCATAATCCTATTGGGAAGATTTCTTGTGTCTTAGACGAGTGAGTCGGCGATCCGGCTTTCTCAGCCAGCCTCTGTTTCCGCGGGCGGATCCACTCTGGCACGTGGTTCTGGGCGAACCCCGAGTATCTTGGCAATCAGAATTGCAAGGGGCGCTGCCGCAAAACTGAGCAACGCTCCCATTTTGACGGAGTCTTGTACTGAACCCGCCACTGTAAACGCTGCCACTGATACAAAAAGTGCGACAGTGAATCCGATGCCTGCGACCATCCCAAGGGTGACGACGTGACGGTAGTCCATCCCAGCGGGTTTCTGAAGCTTCAAGACTTTCTCTGCAAACAGGGTCATCGCAGTAATGCCCAACGGCTTGCCCAGCAACAGGCCGCCCAGTACAAGCCACGTCCCTGTGCCAAGACTGCTCATGACAACCCCAGCGTTGGCTAATCCAAATAAGCCGAGGAAGAATTCGACCGGGGTTTTCCAGAAGTGTTCGAATTCATTCAAAGTGTCTTCGCGATTCTTTTCGGCCTTGGCAAACATTCCCAGGTCGGTATGAGCATGGGGCAGTAGCGGAATGATGGGGACCAGCCCCAACGCTGCATGGATGTTTGCTTGATAGAAGCTGTACCAGCATAAAATTCCCGGGCCCAGTAGGTAGACCCAATGTGAATGTACTTTGGCTCTTCGTAGAGAAAAAGCCAAAACCATTGCCCCTGCGGTGAGTAAAAACCACCAAAATTGCAAGGGAGCCTGTGGATAAAACACAGCCAAAATCATCAGGCCTGCAGCATCATCAGCAATCGCCAGTAACAGTAGGAAAGCGATGGCGGGGTGCCCAACGCCAAATATCATTCGCGCAATCAGATAACTGAAGGCAATGTCCGTTGCACAGGGGACCGCCCAGCCCTTGCCGAAGATGTCCTGAGTCCCAGTGAAGTAACAGCCAATGATGTATATCAGGGCTGGACCCGCGATTCCGCCAACGGTCGCAAGCAGTGGTGTTGCTGCCTTTCTTGGATTCGAAAGTGCCCCACCTGGTAATAGGGATTCCCATACTTCTTTTGCCGCAATCGCAAAAAAGAGGGCCATCAATATGTCGTTAATCACAAAATGGATGGTCAAGCCATGATGACTTGCATGGCTCTCTTGCTCATTTTGTCCGGCTTCTTCCGTCGCTTCAGCAGAATTTACCGCTCGGTTTTCATCGCTGCCGTGATCTTCCTCGTCATCACTCCACAGGGAAGTCAGGTCGAAATCAACAAAGCGGGTATAGCTGGTTTCAGGAGGAACTGATGAATCCAGTTGGCTGGTGGCAGATTCCGTGGTAATTGGCGACGCCATGTTCGCCCAAATCAATGCCGTCACCGCACCTGCTATCAGCAGAAATGAGTTGTCAATCAAGGTGCGGACGATGCCGCTTTTCTGTTCGTGTCCGGTCATATTCCGCAGTCTGGAACATCTATGAGCAGGGATGTGTTGGCCCTCAGATCATCAGAAAGCCATAGGAAGCACGTTGCTGACCGGGAATATAGTGGTTGGAAGTGAAGTTGGTGAGGTCACTTGCACACAACCTTGCCAGGCGTTTTTAAAGAAAACTGGGAATCAAGTAAGGATAATTCGGCCGATCGTGGGTGATCGAACACGCAGGTGGCGGATCTCCACTGTCCGATGAATACGAATTTGGTTGTCGTCTTGCCCCGGAAATCGCAGGTTTAAAGTTACTGCTGGCGGCAATCTGAATCAAAAATCACGCTGATTGCCGCTGTTTAATTCAATTTGGGAACGAAGCGATTTCGCGATGAGTGCAGCCAACTCGGAAATCAACCAGTTTGCATCAAAGGTCTGCCTTGGGGACATTACGGGGTGCGACCAGAGTTTCCATGAAGTTGATGATCGCGGAACGATCACTGTGGGATAGGTTCAGGAATCGGTCACGAGTTCCAGCGGCTTCGCCCTCGTGCATGCTGACGGCTTCTAGAAGCGTGGCCGCTCGACCATCGTGCAAGTAGGGTGCCGAATCTCGTACGCCCCACAGAGGTGGTGTCCGCCACTCCTGCATGGTGTTGGTCGGCTCAATGTGAATACGAGTGTAATTGGTTCGCTTGGTCTCCGTCAGTTCCACGTTTCGCTTGGTTCGATCAATCGTGTAAGTATCTTTGCCCGAAGCCAGTGTTTGATTGTGAAGAGTTCTTCTGGAGTCTGTTTGATTACTCTGGGAACTCTTAACGGATCTCTTTATTTCTGAACCGGTCGGAACGAACCTCATGAGCGTATCGGGTTGCTTAGGGTACGTGAACTCGTAGCTTGTCGGTGAATACCTGATGTTGGTTTGCCTGCGGTTGATTGGTGATAGATCCACTGCAGTAGAGCCCTTCGTGGTAGACCGCTGCTCGGAGATGGTGCCGCTCATGACGGAAGTACTGCCGTAGTACGATGTGGTCAATGCATCGTCATAGAACCTGATGTTTTCCGACTTTTGAACCACGCGTTGATCCACTCGGCTGACGGGGGTTATTCTGGTGATGTAGGGATCGGCAGGATTCAAGTCGATCGACTCTTGTCCCATATCATGCATCAACAAATCACTGTAGAGGCCGACTGCAGGGCTGACGGTGGGTACATGGCATACAGCACATCCAACGCTGGCAAAGAGTTGCTCACCACGAACCGCAGCATGACGTGCTTCTGAGTCTTGAGGAAAGCGGCGGGATGGAGCGGGCAAAGCTGCTACAAATGCTGCCATGGTTCTGATCTGCTCGTCAGAAATGTCCGTCGTCGGGTTCTGGTAGCCCGGCAGTGTTGGGTCCAGAGGTTGAGGTATACGCGCTGTTTCCAGACCCATTTCGGCTGCACATGCTTGATCGCAAAAATCAATCAATGTGGCGATGTTTCCTCTCCAGCCAAATCTTCCGTAGCGCCCATCAGGACGCGTCGCAGGTCGCCCACTGATTTCCGGGTGCTTTTCTTGGTCGCGTGCCAGATCCTTGAGCTGTTTCGCTGTGATTTGATCAATCAGCCCACTGCCAAAAAGTGGCGTTGTGTTGCGTTGAAATATTCTGGCGTGAATAGCAACCTTGTACCTTCCATTTTGCGACGAGTAGTCGAGTGGTGTCGCGTTTGCGTGTCGAACTTCAGCAGCGTTGGCGGGGCCACCTTCTTCACTGAATTCAGCACTGGCGTGCTTCATGAGTGAGTCGCGATAGCTTGAAAACACTGGCGTGCCACCATGGTGTGAGAGGGCGAATGTGTTGATCACCTTTCCCATCGGGTCAACAAATCCCGGGTGGAATCTCTTGACTGAATTCGCAATCACATCGTTATTGATCGGGCCACCGGTAATTTTCATTTTTTCAATGCTGATCGATTTTGCATTGAATCTCGCATCACCGCTGCCACCGACACCACCTTGGTGATGGCAGGCTACACACGATTTTGCGTTGTGAAGTGGCCCCCGCCCATCACTTCCCAAGTTTGGGTTGCGGCTTGGCCATTCCCGCTCAAAAAGTGCCCTGCCTCGTTGGATGCGTTGTGGGTCGATCGTGTTGGGCCCCGCAGCCATGAGGAAATCACTGGTTCCCAGCGCGATTGCCGTGAGCAACGCGGTCGAAATAATCGGTGACAGCAGTCGCTTCAAGAATAATTCAGTCATCTGATTTCCTCTTGTTGATTAGGTTGCAAGGCAGACTTGTCAGCGGTCTTGGCTCGTCTCAACAGACCCCAAAAGCGTGCAGGAGGATCCTGTGCATGAATGGTTTGGGGGAGGCGGCTGTTGGGAGCAATAAGAACGTAACGAATCATCGAAGGTGAAAAGAAGGTGATCGGTTTTAAATCACGTTGTCGGATGAGCTCGGTAAGTTGTTGTGGGGTGATTGCACGAAACGGAAACTCGGTCGCTGTGTCATGTGCCTTTTGCCACGATGTCCCATTGCGAGTTTTTGGCTTCTGGGTAGGCGGCCATGGCAGATGCTGTAAATGGCTGGGAGATTCAATCGCCATGACGAAGGAACCGGTTCTCTTCTGTTCATCAAACCAATTCAAGAGATCTGTTTGATCGCTGCCGGCCGTAATCGCAATCTGTTGCCAGAGAAGTTCGGCAAAGAGATTCCAGTTTTCTGCAACATCCATGCCTGCGATGAAGGGCGTGATGGCCTGGCACCATGAATCACGTGCCTCGGTATGTTGCTCAAGAATGACGAGTCGCCGCTCATCAAGCTTTGTGGATAACCCAAAACGTGTTCGCACGTCGTAGTTGTAAGTCGGCTGCAAACCAAAAAATAGTTTTTGAAATCGAACCACTGAGGATGCAGATTCCGCCGATCCATCAAGGATCAAAGCATCCTCTCGCTCCTTTCCCTCAATCATTTCCTGCAATTTCATGTTCCAAAGACGGCCCATTCTTTTCTTGCTGCGTAGAACAATAGCTTCGGTGATCTGATGCGGGGCTGCCTCATTCAATTCACTTAGTAGTTTGACTTCCTGAGCATCTTCCAGAAGTGTGAGCAGATCCTTGTCATTAGGGATGCCCACTGTGAGAGCAAGAAGGTGGTAAGTGCTATCACAAACAAACAAAAAAACCCGAGCAGGCGAATTGATTGCTGCACCACCAGAGAGCTCCAATGGTGTGCCAGCAAAAATTGATTGAAGAGAAATTCTGTTTCTCAGATCCGGGCGTGAACGCAAAATCCGTTGGCAGGTGTGATGGAATTCCGACGCGCACCAACCATGTTGGGAGTACGCTGTTGGTTTCGCTGCAGCGGGTTTGGCAGCTTTGCCAGGGATATTGGGAGCGTGAACTGCCTCGGGACGTCCTAGGAATGCATCGTCATTTGTGACCAGCATCAAGACAAGCTTGCTTGTTGGCTGCTCTGCAGACAAGACGGTGAACGGAGCCTGCCAGTTCAACGCAGGTTCTTGTGCCACGTCGGCACCCAAGAGCGAACCGGGAACAGGGGCACAAAAGGTTAACACTGCTAGCAACGTTGGTATACGCATAGAGCAGCCGTGTGAGATGAGATATTGAACCACCGACGTTAATGTGAAAATAGCAAACAACAATTTGGGAGTCAACGAAAAGTTTTTGCTGCCGTTCGGTCCGATGGCAGTTTTGTCGTTCAACCAACGACTTTTGAAAGCTCTTTGGCTGCCTTGTAGGCTAGCAGCATAACAGTTGCGTTGGGGTTTCCATGGGTTAGGCGTGGCAGCACGCTGGCGTCCACCACCCAGCCTTGCTGAAATCCCCTGAGTCTGAATTCGGGTGTCACAACCGATGAAGACATTGTGCCCATCAACGAAGTGCCTGCTGGGTGATAAAGTGTTTGTGAATAGCGGCAGATCGCTTTTTCTAAGTCCTGAGCGGTGCCGCGTTTCTTCCCGGGAATTGATTCTGATACCACCCATTGCGACAAATTTGTTTCTTTGACAAGGCGTCTGACAAATCGCATTCCTTGAACGGTTACATCGCGATCGCACGCTTCTTCGAGGTAGTGAGGGTGAATACTTAAGGGTACACGTGGATCTGATGACTGCAGTCGCAACATACCCGTCGATTGGGGCTGACTTGCGTTCACACCAAGGGTCATGAATGCATGGTCGGTCGTTTTTGGGTAAGTGAGGTAGTGCGTAGGAGTCACATGGATTTGGATTGAGTCATCAAGGAATAGGCCTCCACACTCGGCCAGGTTAGAAGCGAGTGGACCGGTACCCATCGTTTGCCATCTCGCGATATCTTGGACTGATGAGTGTGATGGGAATCGATCTGACTTGACCTGAAAAATGACTGGCATGATCAAGTGATCCTGAAGACCACGGCCAACTTGCTCTGATTCAAGGCGAACTTCAATGCCAGCTCGTTGAAGTTGTTCGCGGGGACCGATGCCGCTACGCATGAGAATGCCAGGCGTAGCGATTGCGCCGGCGCAGATGATGACGCCCCTGTTCGCCATGATCCGGTTTTTACCATGATCGTCCCATGTTTCCACACCGATGATGCGATCGCCCTCGCAGAGCAAGCGGTTCACTGTTGCCCGTTGCACTTCAAGGGTGCCATCTGATTGTGCTGCGTTGAGAAGTTCTGCTGGGTTCCAGCGACGACCAGATCGGTTGAGTCGCATGTAGGACCCAGCCTTGCCCTCATCTAACTGGTTTGTTGCCTGCAGGAAACGTTGGGATGACTCACTTTGCCACGTGGGTGGTTCAGGACGAGTCCATTGGGTCAGATCTTTCAAATCCTGCTGTAGTTTCGAGATACTCCAAGAACCGCCGCTTGCGGTGACCAACATCTGCAGGTCCTTGCGTGTTGGTGGAAACCAGATCATCGCATTGATGCGGCTGCTGCCGCCTAGCCCTCGTCCACGTGGCCAACGAATGGTGCGATTGGCGAGCTGGTGACTTTCTTGCGTCGATAGATTCCAGTCTTCACTGGACCCCAGCAGGTTCAACCAGTTGGCAGGTCGCTCTCTATCAATTTGGCGAGCGGTTGCCCCGGGTGGTTCAACTACTGTTATCAATCCTCGCCGCGAATCAGTCGCGTGCGCGAGTTGGGCAGCGACCATGCAACCCGCCGATCCGGCGCCCACGACAATCCAGTCGGTCTTACTCATGGGGACATCGGCTCCCGACGACATCGGTATTCGTCTGAGTTTGATGGGACCGGGTTGGATTTCGGAAGATTGAGAGCATGCGTAAGAAATGTGCTGCTTTTTGGAGTGTTGTTCGGACCCATCGGTAAGTCCACCATCGACCGTGATCGACTTTCAGGCTGGGGAAAGAAGATACAGCCGTTTTGATGGTCAATGGTCGATTTGGGATTTGTTGATTACGATTTCTAGCACGTTACTGAAATCTGAACGGCTTTCCTGTCATCTTTTACTGCTGATTGTTATGACCGAATCTGCAAGCTCACCGAAAATTTCCCGCTTTGGCATGCTCTCCACAGCCGCGCCTGATGCAATTTTGGGTCTCACGGAGGCGTTTCTCGCTGACACCAGTCCCAACAAAATGAACCTCAGCGTTGGTGTTTACAAGGATGCCACCGGAAAGACGCCCATTTTAAAGTGCGTCAAAGAAGCAGAACGCCAATTGCTCGAAGGCGAAGTCACTAAAGGTTATCTGCCCATCAGCGGTGTTCCTGAGTATTGCTCGCAAGTCGGGGATCTCATTTTTGGCGATGGGGTTGATCGCTCACGCTTGGCCACACTGCAAACACCCGGCGGAACGGGTGGCTTACGCATCGCGGCAGGTTTTCTGGCAAGTCAACTCACGCCCATTCGCTTGTGGACTCCCAGCCCGACTTGGGCTAACCATCTTCCGGTGTTTGCATCCGAAGGGGTTCCCATGGAGTCCTACCGCTACCTGTCTGGTAATCGTACCTCCTTTGATATCGAAGGGATGATCGATGATTTGCAAAACAAAGCAAAACCAGGTGAAGCCGTTTTATTGCATGCCTGTTGTCACAATCCAACCGGCGTCGATCCTACAATTGAGCAGTGGGCTGAAATTGCCAAAGTGCTTGCGGCCAAACGTCTGTTACCTGTGATTGATTTTGCCTATCAGGGATTTGGAAAAGGATTGCAAGAGGATACCGCCAGTATTCATGCGGTACTCAAGGAAAATGATGAGGCGATTGTTTGTAATTCATTCTCGAAAAACTTTGGTCTGTACAGTGAACGTGTCGGTGGATTGACGCTCGTCGCGGCAGATGATTCGGCAGCAAAGGCGGCGATGAGTCAATTGAAGAAAGTGGTTCGTTGTAACTACAGCAATCCACCACGTCATGGCGCGTCGATTGTTTCCACCATTCTTGGTGATGAGACGCTTACTGCAAGTTGGCACGCGGAGCTTGCCGAGATGCGGGGTCGAATTCAACAACTGCGAACCCAGTTTGTTGAAACCATGAAGACCTGCGGATCAGGTCATGATCTGTCTCTTATACACATCTCCGAGCCCACGAGACCGAGGCTGATCT
>CAJXTM010000015.1 GCA_913061385.1 uncultured Rhodopirellula sp.
AGATCAGCCTCGGTCTCGTGGGCTCGGAGATGTGTATAAGAGACAGGCATTGGGGAGATAGTAACAGGAGAGTTGGAAAGTCGGATTGATCAGGACGTGCGATGTGTCGTGTTGGGTCACTTACAGCGTGGAGGGGGGCCAACAACGTTTGACCGCGTCTTGTCAAGCCAATATGGAGCTCATGCAGTGCGTTTGATTGTTGAGAGAAAGTTTGGCCAGATGGTCTGCTATGATCCGCCAGATATTCTAGACGTGTCAATTGAGGCTGCTGTGGGTGATTTACGGACCGTCGATCCGAAGGGCTCTGCTGTCAAAACGGCACGAGCAATGGGTATTTGCTTCGGCGATACTCCTGGTTATGTAAACCCATTTAATTAGCACGAAGGAGACTTCTCACCGGTTAATCCACCCTGTCTTACTGCGGTTTTTCCAAAAACGGCTTCTAGGTAGATGGGTGACTGATGTTTTTTTCCATGACTTCGCGAATGCAAAAACCGAAAGCGATCTTACCGAGTGATAAACAGCACCACATTGGTGGGGCAGTCTTCCTCGTTTCGCTCCTTGTTTTTTTCTTGAGCAGCATTTTGCTGTATGGGATTTATGCCTATTCCCGACGAGGCGATCCGCAGTCGGCGACTCCCCTGCCATCGATGTTTTTGATCAGCACCGCATGCCTTCTGGTGATTAGTGGGCTGGTGCATGCAGCAACTCGCGCCATTCGCCGAGAGAGGCGGCTAGCCACCAGCGTGCTGCTGCTCGTGAGTGGGATCACTGCAGTTGTTTTCATGGGACTGCAGTTCGATGCGATGAGCGAAATGCTGTCTGGGCCAGCACTTGATGGTGGTACTGGAAAAGGTGTTGCCGGGATGGTTGTCGTTTTGGCCCTTCTGCACGCCGCACATGTCGCAGGCGGGGTCATTGCATTGACCGTAGTTTCTGTCCGCTCTTGGCTGGGGCGGTATGATCACGAACGACATTGGCCTGTCGATTTTGCGGCGCAGTATTGGCATTTTCTTGACGTCGTCTGGTTGTGCATGCTGCTGGTTTTCTGCCTGACTACAGGTGGGTTCGTGCTTTGAAAGAGCTACTGGCCGGCACCAATCGCGGTTTCGAGAACCAGATGCGAAATTACATTCCAAAGTTGCCTTGCATTGACACGCCTTGGTAAGTGGACCAGACTTTTGAGTGGCAAAAAGAAGTTCGCGACGCGGGTGTAGTTCAATGGTAGAACATCAGCTTCCCAAGCTGAATACGAGGGTTCGATTCCCTTCACCCGCTTTGAAGTCGTATGGAGTTGTCGTTTTCTTTACGACTTTTTTCAGGCAACTCTGATGTCAAGTCCGTCGCTTTCGAGCTCTACCAACGTTCCCTTTGTGACTTTATTATTCGGGTTTCATTAGTTCGACACCTGATCCGGGCCGTTGGGGATAGTTGCATACTCCCTGTTCAACTCGCACGCCACTCGCGATGTCTTTGGCCAGTAGTTCGGCCCCATCCATGTCGACATAATCCAGTAACGGCAGCAACTGGGCGATCGCGGAAATTCCGACCGTTGATTCGGTCATGCAGCCGACCATCACGTTCAGGTCCAGTCGGCGTGCCTGTTCGATCATACGCAGTGCCGGAGTCAGGCCGCCACACTTGACCAGCTTGATGTTGACGCCGTGAAATCTGTTTTTGCACGTTTGAACATCGGACTCGGTGATGCAACTTTCGTCTGCCATGATCGGTAGAACCGATTGCTGGTAAACTCGCCTGGATCCTTCGATGTCGTCTGCGGGCAAGGGTTGTTCGATAAATTCGACATCGAGTTCGCGGAGTTGTACCGCATTGGCGACCGTTTCATCGACTGTCCAGCCACAATTTGCGTCGACTCGGAATGTTGCTGTTGTGTGTTGTCTCAGTTCGGTGATGATTTTCAGATCGTCTGCGGTCCCCAATTTGATTTTATAGACCGGCCAGTCAGGAACTTCCTGTAGCTTGCTGATCATGTTTTCGACAGTGTCGATGCCGATCGTGAAATTCGATACAGGCACGTGATTGATGTCCAGATTCCAAAGCTGATGGACGGGTGTCTTTCGTTGTTTTCCCCACAAGTCATAGGCAGCCTGGTCGATTGCACAGATGGCAAACGGATCATCAGACAGCTCGGCATGCAGCGTTGTCCACAGCTCGCCAGGGTCAAGACGAGTAACCAATTCGATTTTACTGCGGACAGACTCAATCGCATTAACAATACGTTGTCCTGTCATGCCATAGTAATCATTGGTGGTTGCTTCGCCAAAGCCAGAGTGTGTGCCGTCACTCAATTCCACAATCACCGTGGGCTGCACGGTGATTGTGGATCGGGAGATCGTGAACGGGTGCTTCAGTGGCAATTCGCGTTGATGAATCGTCAGTTGCAATTCGGCACTCGTTGTCACTGATCTACCTGCGTTGGATTCGTTGTTTGAGTTTCAGGACGGCTTCGCTGAGTTCAGCGGGGCCGTGGCGAAAAACATCACAGACGGGGAGTTGGAATTCGTCCCGGACTCGATTGCGTTCCTCTTCAGCAGCTGCGGCGGAAAGCAGGCGACTGTTCATGGCGATACCGATGATTTGACTGGGCATCATCAGGTTCGCTGCCGATTCATAGGCAGCTTTGAGTACAGCAAGACTCGCGAGATCGATGTCTGGCATTCCGTGAACCGTCTTACGGCCGGCTTCATAGCAGAGCACCATGCCGTGCGGGATTGATCCGTGCAACAATCCGAGCGTTACCGCTGAGTAACGTGGGTGGGCCAAGCTGCCCTGCCCTTCGATGCAGAGAATGTCGTGCTCTTGATTTGCCAAAATTTGTTTCTCGACCGCACCGCTGATGAAGTCTGAAACCACGCAATCAATGGGACAGCCATCCCCAGCGATCAGGATTCCAGTTTGTCCAGTTGCGACAAATTTTGCACGATGTCGCCTTGCAATCAGATCACGCGTCAATTCGATGGAAACCACCATTTTACCAACACAGCAGTCTTGCCCTATGGTGAGAATCCGGAGGCAATCTGAACGCAAGCCACTTCGATTAGCAACCTCGTGTTCATCGTTGTGTCTGACATCGATCAATTCAGTTCCCGCAGTCACTGCTGCTGTAGCAAACTCAGAATCCTGTGCCAGAAATTCGTGCAGGCCTGATAACACGTTCATGCCTCGTGCAATGGCACTCATAATGATGGGCCGCCAGTGCTCCGGAATTTTCCCGCCCGGAGGTGCGATACCTATTAGCAGTGTCTTCGCGTTGGGGGCAGAATCCAGATCGGCGATGACCGGGATGGTGCCCCCTACCCCCAGTAACTGCTCTGCTGTTTGTCCGGTGGCTGTCGTGTCCAGAACAGCGATCACTTCACTCTGGCAGTAACGCAGGACGCTGCAGGCCGTCTTGGCCGTCAATGGATTGGAATGCCCATCGGTAAGAATGACCATGCGTCGATCGGAGTCTGCCGAAATCGAATCTGCTGAGTTCAAGGGACTATCCTGACTTGTTCGTCTGGTCAGCCTTTTCACCAAGTCCGACCATCTCAAGTAAACGTAGTGCGTTGGTGGTGGGCGATACTCCCTCACGCATCCTGTAATCAAAGGTCATTTGCTCATTACCGGACGCGTCAGGTCGAATTGTTTCGCGGAAATGTACGGCGTGGCCGACCGATTGTAACTCGGGTTCATCAGCTAATTCCAAGTCATGGGTGCTGATGGCACCAATGGACTGATAATCCATCAGGTGACGCAGAACCTGCACCACTGCAATTTGACGTTCGCGACTATTGGTTCCTTGAAGAATTTCGTCCAGCAGAAACAGGCAGACGCGATCGTTGCTGCGACTCATCTCTCTCGCGTGATCGACGACGCTTTTTAGCCGTTTCAATTCTGCCATGTAAAACGAGACACCTTCAGCGACATTGTCACTGACGCGAATACTCGTAGCCAATTCCGTCGAGGGCAAACAGAACGTTTTTGCACAGACAGGAGCTCCGACTGCTGCCAGTGCCACATTCAAGCCGACGCTGCGCAGCATCGTGCTCTTTCCGGACATGTTGCTTCCTGTGACAAGCAGGATGGTTCCCGGCGGTCCGACCTGAACGTCGTTGCACACACGTGAGCCATCTGCCAGCAGTGGATGTCCGATACCTGTGGCGGCAATCACAGGAGAATCCGATGCAGACACCCACTCGGGTTGTGACCATGATGGGTACTCATCACGAACAGCAGCCACTGAGATGAGTGATTCAAGCTCGCCTAACGCTTCAAACCAGCCAGGAACATCGCTTGCATACTCGGCTTGCCAGTTTTCAAGTCGTTTCAGAACGCGGACATCCCACAGTGTCAGACCCTGCAGCGGCAGATAGATCAGGAAGGTACCTGCTGATTGCCGTAATCCACCAGCGGCAGCAACCTTTTGCAAGGCTCGCATCCCAACTTGCGCGGACCTGTCGTTTTTTAGCATCCGGTCACGGATTTGAGTCAGGAATTTCTGTTTCGAATCCTGTTCTGAATTGGGCAGCCACTCAGCGGAAGAAAAAATTTCTTCATAGTCACTCACTGCCCGGCGATTTGCCATGGCGATCGCGAATATCGCGTGTGCAGGACCCAACATCAGAGTGGTTAGCCCCATGTTGATTGCAATCAGGCAGCCCATTGCGATCAGGCTTCCAATGAAAACTTGAGCAGTTAAAAGTCCAAAGCCGCTGACCACGGTGAGCAACAGAAAGATACCTGCCAATGCTGCAGACGCATTGGACCACAAAACCAGCCAATTCCGCTTTGCAAGCCAAGCCGGGCCGGTAGCCCATTGAATGAAGTTCTCCGGATCACCACTGCTATCGGCAACTTGTCTGGCAAGGGTATAGAAGCGAAGTCGCTCATCTCGAAGGGGGGCTAATGCGTTGACAGCGATCCAACGTTGTTTGGCATCATTTTCTTCGGCTGGTCCGGCCAGCCAATTTGCAAGTGTGCGTATCCCCGGAGTGGTTGCGGCCATCGAGACAAGATGAAACAGCGATGCATTTCCAAGTAAGTCGAGATCGCTGGCAACATCTCGACGGTGTCCCGGTAATTCAATCTCAGCAAGGCTTTTGGCAGATGCTTTTGTGGAGAGCCGATCCCAGTCACGTTCCAGTCGTGCTACCAGTCGACGGACAACACTGCGATGCCTTCCCAACTCTTCAAGTTTTTCACGAACAGGTTCATTGGCTGTCACCGCTACCAGAAATAACGCCATGGCACCCCAGCCAAACCATCCAACATACGGAAGCCCGTCGAACCCATAGCCCACGACCAAGAAGGCTAATGAGACGAGAAACAGGATCGCGCGAACCTTGCTGAATTGCCGATCTTTGATTTGTAAAGCTTCCTGGTCTTGGTCGATCGATTGCAGTTGTGCTCGATAGCGTTCCAGGGCTGCGGATGCACCTTCTGATGGTTGATCCGATGCAGATTCATTCAAACTATTTCAAGCTCCGTTTTTGATCCTCGAATCGCCTTAGGGCCTGCGACCACTTTGGTTGCTATGCGGTCCTGCAAGTTCGGTCGAAAGATGGTCAGCAGTAACAACGGAAGGAACCAAGCAATGTAAAGACCACCGCTTTCACCATGCCAAAACTGAGCCGCAATCATCAACGCCGCAGAACCACTCAGGATTGTTCCAAGATTTTTTTGTGCAGGCCAGATTGCAAAGAAAGCACTCAAAATCACATAAGCAACGATGACAGGTAAACGCCAGAAAGGATTCCAACCGAGTGCCCAGAGTCCCTCGAGCGATTCAGCTTCCCTTAAGGGACTGAGAACACCGTACATGTGCTGCAGATGGTCAGATAACGCCGATGAATCATCAAACCACAACGCCAGCATCAATAAGGCCAGCATTGAGGCAGTTCCGACAATGAAGTTTCGAACGCCACGTTTCCAATAAAAACTGACCCAAAGTGGTAAGAGAAACAGCGGGTAATAGACAAGACCACCAGCCAGCCCAACGAACATCCCGGCGATCAGTGGGCGACGATAAGCGAGGATCGCCCAAAGCAGGAACGCAGCGGGCAACGCATGATCAACACGCCCTGTCATTTGAGCGGTATACGGAAGAATCAGGTAAAGCGTCGCGCACCCTACTCCCGCACGCGTGTTTCCAAAATGACGATTGCTGATCAGGATGATGGCCGAAACGATTCCCAAGTGAGCTAAAATTGCCAATACCTTGGCGACCACCGCCAATTGCTTTTCCGAGGCTGTTGGCTCCGGTTTAAGATCCGTGGGGAACCCATCCAGTTGGTTGTTGATGGGGAGTGTTGGAATGGATGGCAACATTCGCATCAACGCATAACCCGGACCGAGTTCAGGCCCTTGGTTGTATTGTGTTTGTGGGTCGCTGCGAACAACGTTCGCCATCATGAACACGAACAGGGAAATGCCAAGAAACATCAAGCCACCAGCAGTCAGATTTGGATCCAACAGCGGGCGGCGGCTCATGATTGGGTCAAGCATCATCCGTAATAAGATGAAGGCCTGAATGGTCAGTAGGTATGAAAAACCGATTCTTTGAAGTTCGCTTGATGTGAAATTTTCGGCCACTTCTGATGTGGCTGAATCACCGTCACCCGGACCGTCTTGAACAGTGCTGTCCAAGGTGTCGCTGCTTCCGGATCGATTCGCTTCCAGCACCTCGGGCGTCACAATCGCCGTACCTTTTGCGGCAACCGTTTTTTTACCTTCGGTGGCGGTGGATGATTTGTCTTCGAGGACGGTCAGGCTATTCGCGACCGCTTCATCCTGCATTGGTCCACGTGGCGATAACGCATATAGCGGTAATGGTTCGACCAGAGTCAGGAATTTTTCCACGAGTGATTTGGTCTGTTGTCCAGACTGAAGAGCAATCTGTTGACTCTGGCTGGCTCTTTCTTCCAGTTCGAGTTGCCGTCCCTCGTAAACGATCAGCAAGCCGGGTGCCAGCAGGATGAGCAGCACAAGATCCAGATTCCGGATGCTCCAAAACCGATGGAACACAAAGTACAGCCCAATCGTCAAGAACGACGATAGGTAAACCCAAGTCGCAGGTTGAGGACGCTCGTAATTTAGAAGAATCTCGCCCATGAGAATCAAAGTACAGCCTGACTCGGCAGGTACTCAAATGCTTCCGGTAGCTTGGTGCGGAAAAGTATGTCTTACAGCATATCGAATCGTTCGGGGCTGAGAACCGTGTCTGAAGGGTATTGAACCGCTGAAAATGCGATATAGAGGCCCCTGACAGGATGATTTGTTCCCCTTTGTCGGTCTGTCGGCCTAATGATGTTAGGTTGCGGGGTTGTGGACGAGGTCCCCGAGCAACGGCGATCTGACCTGTTGGTTCTGAGTATTTCGAGCCGTGAATGCAGTCGGGCAAGCTGAAAGTGGGCTCTGGAGAAATCCGCATGAGTGCCGATTCTGGTGCTTTGTCTCACCCTTGAACGCTCTTGTGGGTGAATTTCGAGCAGCGTTGGCAATGCTGGCTCGACAAACTGCATCGCTGCTTGCGACCTTTCCCTGTGCCACTTTCGTAGGATTTGCGGGCGATGCGCCCATATTGGTGTCACGGGTTGTGTTTGGGGCTGGTATTTAACGCATGATTTTCCTGCGATCGGGTCGAGGCTGAACCTTTTTGAGGGGAGGCGTTACTATAGGAGCGTGCAGGACAAATTTTTTTACATAGGAGTGGTATCTCGTGGGTCAACCTTCGGAGTCATCTGATTCATCACATTCAACTTTGGTTGCTGCAGATTTGCGAGCAGATTCACGAATCGCTGAGGCACGCCGTTTGATCGCCGAGGCCGTGGCTGATCACAGCCGTCGAATTCAGGATGTTCAAGCCGCCAACCCCGATTTGTTGAGTTCTTATCAGCAGCTGTTGTCCCGGCTATCTGTTACTCGAGGTGGACCTCCATTCTGGCCCTATCTTTCCTCAGGGTTTGGTCAGGGACCGTATGTCGAGTTAGCTGATGGTAGCGTTAAACTGGATTTCATTGGTGGGATCGGTGTCCATGGAGCTGGGCATAGTCATGCCGAGATGATTGATGCGGCACTCGATGCTGCGCTCGAGGACACCGTGATGCAGGGTAACCTGCAGCAGCATCCTCCCAGTATAAAGATGTCTGAACGTTTAATCGAATTGGCTCGTGTAGATGGGGCTGCGATTGACCATTGTCTGTTGTCCACGAGTGGTGCGATGGCAAATGAAAATGCTCTGAAGATCGCGCTGCACCACAAGTATCCGGCGGATCGCATCATTGCTTTTGACAATGCTTTCGCTGGGCGGTCATTAGCGATGGCGGCGTTGACTGATCGCGCCAACTATCGAATGGGTTTGCCTTTGGCTTTGAATGTCGATTATCTACCGTTCCGAGATCCTGCAAATCCTGAACGAAGTTTGCGGTGGGCAGTGGATGAGTTGCACCGAATGCTGAATCGTCATCCTGACAGGTATGCAGCGTTCTGGGCAGAACCGATCGCAGGCGAGGGTGGATACTATCCCGGCAGTCACGATTTTTTTCGAGCGCTCTGTGAACCGCTCCGCGAGGCTGGTGTGCCGATCATCTTTGATGAGGTCCAGTCGTTCTCACGCACATCCCGGCCTTACGCTTTTCAGCATTATGGCTTAGATGAATTTGCTGATATTGTCACCGTGGGAAAGATCACGCAGGTCTGTGCCACGTTGTATGGTGAAGCGTTTAAACCCAAGGGGCCGATCCTGAGCCAGACCTTTACAGGTTCGTCTTCATCGATCGCGACAGGACTGAAAATGTTGGACCTTTTGGAGTCTGGTAATTGTTTTGGTAGGCAAGGTCAGAATGTGGTGCGGCATGAGTACTTTGCCAGCCAGCTCAACTCGCTTGCCGAAAAGTATCCAGCACTGATCCGCGGTCCTTTCGGTGAGGGCATGATGATTGCCTTTACCCCAGGTGATGGCAGTGCGGATCAGGCCAAGCAATTAATGATGACGATGTACGAAGTTGGCTTGCTGGGGTTTGTTTGTGGTTCGGATCCGACCCGCATTCGTTTTTTGCCCCCTCCCGCAACGACAACGAACGAGCATATTGATGCTGCGATTTCCCTTTTGGAAACCTCACTGCTCAAGTTTTCAAAACAAGTCGGTTAAAGGGATCGTGGCATGTGGATTGTTCGCTCGGTACGTATTGAAGACATTGATGCACTTTTCCAGCTTGCTCAGTCTGCGACGAAGGGGCTGACATCATTGCAGTTGGACCGAGCGCGACTGCTGGACCGTGTTGAACAGTCGACATTTGCCTTCAGTCGAACTGGAATCTCGCCGCGAGGGGAACCCTATGTGTTGGTGTTGGTGAATTCTGAGACCGGTGAGCTTGTCGGCACATCGACGGTCTATGCCAAGACAGGAGGCTACCAACCGCTTTATGCATATCGTCGTGTAGAGTCTGATCACCAAAGCGAATTGCTGGGCGTCAGTCAACATCGCGTGCGTTTGGATTTGGAACGTATTCACGATGGACCCACGGAAATTGGTAGCCTCTTTTTGCGGGGAATTTATCGAGGTGAAGGACGGGGACGCTGGTTGTCACTGGCGCGGTTTGCGTTGATTTCGATGCTGCCCCATCGGTTTGCTGATCGAGTGATTGCGCAGATGAGAGGGCGATCCGAGCCGGATGGAAGTGTGCCTTTCTGGGATGCCGTTGCTGGTCGGTTCATCCCCGTGGATTTCGCGATAGCGGATGCCATGTCGACGATATCGAAGCAATTTATCGAAGAGATGATGCCTCAGCACCCAATCTATCTCGAGCTTCTCGCCAAAAAAATTCGCGACGGTATCGGGCAGGTCCACACGGAAACTGAGCCAGCCGTTGCGATGCTCAAGGCAGAAGGTTTTACCGATACAGATCTCTTCGATATCTTTGATGCTGGCCCAGTGATCAGTGCGGAAACTAAGTCAATTCTTGCTGTGAAAAGGACGCGGTCGTTGACCGTCGGTCGCGTTGTCAATCAACTGAATGAAGGATCTACCCAAGCGATGGTTGCTAGTGGCGAGGGCGGGTTCACGAGTGTGTTGACTGAAATACGGACGAACGGCGATACCGTTGATCTACTTGCCAGCGACGCAAAGCAACTGCGGATTGAGAGCGGTTCGCAATGTGTTTTGATGACGCTCAGGCCGGATCAGTGAACGTATCGTATGCAAACAAAAAATTGCCGATGCCGTTGATGATCAAGATGGCGCTGAACTATGCGAGCTTGCATTCAGTTTGGTGAATACCGCCGAGTAGAATCGAAGTGGGGAATTGCATCCGCCGATGAAAGAATTCGGGAAGAAGCGAATCATGGATAACTCGATTTGATCGCCCTGCTTCGAATTGATTCTGCGCCTTTGGTGGGCGAACTAAACTGGGTCGCTGTCACCATTGAAAAAGATTCTTGCTGAGCATGATCTGTTTTGTTCGGTTTGGGACCGCGGGAGTTCTCGTTTACCCAAAACAACGCAAGAAATCTTGCCTGCCCAACATAACGGTGCGGTCAGGCAGTTGTTGCAAATTGGGCTGCTGGTGTTCATCGTCGTCGAGACTTGCGACGAATCAATGGGTTCACACCGTGAAGCAGAGATCCGAACATCCGTGTGGTGCTACGGTGCTGTGGCGCTGTGGTGCTGTGGTGCTGTGGGGTAAAGTCCATGGACTGCTGATTTGCAACGGTTGGTAATCCTGCCAGTCGTCAACATTCACGGAATGAAGGGTCCCAGGACGCCACCTGCATCGCAGTGGATCTGAATCTTGGCTTCGGGATTGTGGGCGAATTGCTGTGTTCCTGTGATCTGCGTTCGCGGTCCGCTTCTACAGATGGGTTAAGTTTGATGAGTGAAAATGCAACCGTTGCTGTCAGCATTGCTGCGTGAAGTGATTTAACGCTTGCCGAAAAACGCAATGATTCAACCCATTCGTGACGTGAATGCAGTTGACGCCCAGTGAACTCACCTCAGTGATGTTACGGATTTCGTCATCAAAGAAAAGCATTTGCTTATAGTCAATGCTGCTTGCTGCCCTAAGTGCGGCGAAATGTTTGAGCTTGCTGGTCGGATAGATTTCTACGTGGCTGAACCGATGTGCGATACCGTGTAACTCAATCAGGTCTTGGGCCCATGCAGGTTGTTCTGTCCGCGAAGCTAACGCCATGTCCAGATTCTGTCGGTCGCACTCATCTAATATTTTTTGTACATCGGAATAGAGTGTGACTGGGCGTTGCCGCGCGTCCAATACTATTCCCGATCGAATTTTAAATGGTGGTGATAGACAGTTGCACCATGTCCCATCGCAGTCCCAAAGTGTGAAATCAAGATCAAAAACCATCAATTGCGGCGGCTTCATGTGCCGTGTTTATGCTGGTTAGCGGCGGAGTCAGGTGGTCGGTTACAGGTGAAGTATACAAGGGTTTGTTCGGGGTGGTCGGCGGCGGGTCTCCGGTAGTGGTTGTTCAGAAGGGGTTGGTTGATCAGAAGTTGTCATGCAAGGTGGGCTTGGCCTCGAAGTGTATGATGAATTTTCCGTAGGATTTAGGATCAAGAGTAGGCTGTTTCGCATACACTTCCTGTTTCTCTCGCAGTTCTTAACTCGAGCACAACTCATGTCACGACCAAAAAGTATTAACTCGATGAGAAGCAAACCGGTGATGAAAAGAAGTATCCTGGCATTATGCACAAGTTGTTTGATTTCATTGGCCGTTGTGCAGGCCTCAGAGTATTCCGTGGTTGTGTCGCGTCAGACAAAGCAACGACCCGAATGGCAGTCTGTCGTGGACGCGTTGTTAGAGCGACACTCAAACGCGGTCGTGCTGGTTTGGGAAAAAGAGGTGTCTGAGGTGTTGCCTCTTTTGCAGGACCAACACCCTCGCCATACATGTTTTGTTGCTCGTCCGGAGGAAGCAGGTAGGGGTTTTGTCGCTGCGGTTCATCAGTTGACAAGGCAATATGATCCCGATCCCTACACTGATACTTTGTGGGGAATTCTGACCGGTTACGATGCTGCGAATGCACTTGCGATAGCCAAAACAGATGCTCCTTTGAATGTGAAGAAAATTGCATCAGGTACAGAGTTGGCCTTGGAACTTTGTGAACAAGGTGTGTGGTACGACGAATTGGTGAAAAACAAAAAGGTGAGCAAAGATGTCGGTGGTGTACCAACTGAACAACAAGGCCCATCGGATACAACTCGAGCGCTCGCCGACACATTGACCACCGGTGCGGCGGATCTGTTTGTGACTTCGGGTCACGCGACAGAACGCAATTGGCAGATCGGATTCCGATATAAAAACGGTACATTCAAATCAAAGCAGGGGCAAATGTTTGGCGTGCCGTTGCAAGGTAAACCGTTCCCAATTGCTTCATCGGAGCCGCGGGTTTATATGGCGATTGGAAATTGCCTGATGGGGCATATCGATGGGCCTGATGCGATGGCATTGGCTTGGATGAACGGTCTCGGTGTTCGGCAGATGGTGGGTTACACAGTTGTCACGTGGTACGGCTATGGAGGATGGGGTGTACTCGACTATTTCACAGAGCAACCGGGGCGTTATACACTTAGTGAAGCATTTCATGCCAATCACCACGCATTGATTCATCGTCTCGATCATTGTTTTGATGGGGTTACTGATATTGCTTTAGAGCCGGGGTCGCAACGCCTGCCTGCAGTGGATCCCAATTCCGTCGGCAAACAGCTCGGTTTGTCGCCAGCGGATTGCCGAGGTTTGTTGTGGGATCGCGACACCGTTGCGTTTTATGGTGACCCCGCCTGGGAAGCGCGTCTGCCTTCCCGGCCAAAGGCGTATGGACAGAAACTTGAAATACAGGGCAACACCTATACGCTCACCATTACACCCCAGTTGGAGTCGAGATCATTTGAGCCAGTCAACACAAATGGTGCTCAACGAGGTTGGCGGCCAATCGTACAGTTACTGGATCATCGGATTCATCAGATTGCTCTGACATCGGGAGATGATCTTGGTGTTGTGATTGCAGATGATTTTATTTTGATGCCAAATCCGCGTACTGTTGATCAAAATCGCGAGTACGTGATTCAGTTCACCGCAAAACGAGTGGATTGATGCCTGCGTGTTTGATGTAATGCGGAAAGTCGGAAACTGTTGGTGGTCTCGTGACAGTCGAGAGTTTGCGTTAGGCAGGGATCACGAATCCCATGTTGAGAGAGTCTTCGCATAGGCTTGCAATTGGGGTTTGAATCTCTCCAACATCATCAAGCCGGTTAACAGCAGCAACCCCATGCTGATGCCGAACACCCACCATGGCCATGTTGATTCGAAGGCCTGATGAGCGTGCCAGACCATGCTGGCTACACCCAAAAATACAAATGTAGCGCCGAGATAGAGAAACGGGCGGATTCTCAGTATCACTCCCAGTAACATTCCCGCCAACGCCAGCAAAATCAAAATTACGGGTCCGGCGAGTGTTGTGCCAATCTGTTGAAGCAGCATATCAGCAGAACTGCTGATATAAATTAGAAGGGTTGCACTGTAGCGAATTCCGGATGCCAATTTCGAGTCGAGACGATCGCGATAAAAATGGGTCATGGCGAGAACGCAAGCCGCGGGTGGGATTAGCCAGAGTTGTGGGTGCATCATGAATCCCCAGCCCGGCATTTGAACCAACACGAACCACCAAGCAGCATTTCCAAGGATCACACCTGTCACACGCGGCATGGTTGATTTCCACATTGTGCCTGCCGCAAAGTAATAAACAGCGGCCATTACGAGTAGGATTTCGTAGTCTGACTCGATCATATTCGTCAGGATTGTATTGTCTTGATTAGATGCGCTGAGCCACAACCCAAGCATAGGAATCAGAGGCAGATAGAGTGCTGTTTTGCGGATGGTGTTTGCCATCACAGCATCACCTCGGCGGCGAGCAAATTCTGTGATTCCAACGCTTGTAAATGCAAGTCCCATGACCACATAGGGCCAGTTCTCTCTCATTCCCGCGAAGGCCCATGCGGGCCTGCACAGGAAAATGTGCAGCCAGGTAAGAAACCCAAGTAATTGTGTTGCTAGAAGCAGATAGGTGCGTTGTTGATCGGAAATTGAAATCGTCGAGCGCAGGATCTGTCTCTTATACACATCTGACGCTGCCGACGACTCCTTACGTGTA
>CAJXTM010000016.1 GCA_913061385.1 uncultured Rhodopirellula sp.
CGAGATCAGCCTCGGTCTCGTGGGCTCGGAGATGTGTATAAGAGACAGGTACCTGTTTGCGATCTAGACCGTGTTGGATTCTAGGAGCATTGATCCACGGCAATTGCTGGGATAGCCGCGGCTACCTATAAAAAAGCCAGCCCCGCTAATGCGAGACTGGCTTTGAATTTTCATTAGATTTCGAATGAGCTAGCTCATTCGCTGGTTGGAATCAGAGGTCCGTCGCCAGAGCCTAAGCCACCTTTCAGGTCACCATCGACGCTTGGCAAGCTACCACCCGCTTCTGCGGCTTCTGCTTCTGCGGCAGCACGTTCCTGCTCCTCACCCCAGTCAACTCTCTTCAGCGACAGTCCGATTTTACGTTCGTCGGTGTCAACGCGAAGAACTTTCACTTCCAGTTCCTGGCCAACTTTGACGACTTCTTCGGGGTCTTCGACCTTGTGCTCGGCCAGTTCGCTGATGTGCAGCAAGCCTTCCAGGCCGTCTTCCAGTCCGATAAACACACCAAAGTTGGTGATCTTGGTGACGGAACCTTTGACGAGTTGCCCAGGCTGATACTTGTCAGGAATGTCACCATCCCACGGATCGTTATCGAGTTGCTTGAGACCCAATGCGATGCGGCGTCGTGATTCATCGACGCTGAGCACGCGGCACTTGATTTCCTGACCTTTCTCTAGCAATTCGCTGGGGTGGCCAATCTTGCGTGTCCAAGACATGTCGCTGACGTGCAGCAAACCATCGATTCCTTCTTCCAATTCGATGAAAGCACCGTAATTGGTGAGGTTTCGCACCTTTCCGTTGACATCCTGACCCTCTGGATAACGATCGATAACCTCGTCCCATGGGTTCTTTTGGGTCTGTTTCATGCCCAGAGACAATTGCTGACCCTCGGGATCAACACCCAGAATCTTGACGTCGATCTCGTCACCAATATTGACCAGTTCGCTTGGGTGATTGACTCGCTTTGTCCAGCTCATCTCACTGATGTGAACCAAGCCTTCGATGCCTGGCTCAAGTTTGACGAACGCACCGTAGCTCATCACATTGACGACTTCGCCTTTGTGATCGGAGCTGACAGGGTACTTGGACTCGATATTTTCCCAAGGGTTGCGATCTTTCTGCTTCAAACCGAGCGCGATCTTCTGCTTTTCGCGGTCGATGTGAAGCACTTTGACTTCGATTTCCTGGTCGATTGAGACCATTTCGGTTGGGTGTCCGATTCGCTCCCATGCCATGTCGGTAATGTGCAGCAAGCCATCGATGCCGCCGAGGTCGACGAATGCACCAAAGTCGGCGATGTTTTTGACAATACCTTTGCGGATTTGACCGACTTCCAGTTCCTTCATCAGGTAAGCACGATCTTCTTCGCGCTGACGTTCGATGAGCGAACGACGACTGATGACGATGTTTCGACGGGTATCGTCGATTTTCAGCACTTCGGCTTGGATCACACGGCCAATGAAATCGCCGATGTCGCCTGGACGACGAATATCGACCTGACTTCCCGGCAGAAACACGTTGACGCCGATATCGACCAGCAAACCACCTTTGATTTTTCGGATGACCGTACCGGTGACCACTTGGCCCTCGCTGATCTCTCCGATGATTTTTTCCCACTCGATGATCTTTTCGGCTTTGCTTTTGCTCAGCGAGATCATTCCGTAGGGGTCATCCGCGGCCCCAAGCTCGTCCTCCATCTCTTCGATCAGGACTTTAACCGTCGTGCCGACGGTCGGTTGTTCTTCTTCAGGACCCCATTCGTTGAGGCTGACGGTACCTTCACTTTTGAAACCAACGTCGATCAAAGCCCATTCATCGTTGACTTCGACAATCCGACCATCGACGATTTCGCCTTGGGCGTAGTCTTGCTGATCCTGTTCCAGCCAGTCCAACAACCACTCGTCTGCTTCTTCTTCTGGGGCCAAAACTGCCAGTTCGTTGACGATGTCTTCGTCGTCTAGGCTGCGGATGAGGTTGCGATTAACCATGTATTTTTCCAGAGGTGAGCGGAGCTGACTGACGACCCAGTCGCTCGACGTCTCGGGGGTTAGTGTAGGAAACGGTCGTCTTCGCGCAACCCAATGCTGCGCGCGTAGCTCGGTAACGTATCAAAGGCCAAAAATCGTCACAACAGCTAAGTCACTAGTTTGCTGGCATTTATTGGCCTTGGCTGCTTCAGTTCCTGCTGCCCATGGCCGGAATTTCGCCATTTCGAATAGGCTAATGGAGACTTCATTGGCGGGCTAAGGTCCCTGCCTCAAGCCAGAGATTACGTACTCTGGTGGCCGAAATAAGTGTTCTGGTCGAAGCTGCAATCGTGGTGAAGCAGGGGAGCAGCCTTCTGGGCTTCGTTAGAAATCATCCTATCTGTTACTCACCGCAGGCTTGGCTATTTAGAGCTTATCGATCCAGAGCAGCATGTCATTGCGGAAAACTGGTTCGGAAATGGGATTTCGAGATCCTAAATCGACTCAATGGTCGTTGGCTGGTGGGAACTATGAAACAACGTTTGGATGAAACAACGTTTGGATGAAACAACGTTTGGTACGTTGACAGGAGCCACAGTGGCCAAGGAAACAGCTGGATTAGTCCGGTTGTTGGCGTGATTTTACGATGCACGGCGGAGTCTCAAAGCATCTGCAAACTCTCTGTTTGTCCCCCGGGGTGCAGATGGGGCGCGGAAACGTCACAATCACAGGACGTTTCCCCGACCTTTCCGCTCTCTTCTCAGCAAGTCATGTCCGGATCAACTTCTCTGCGAATTGCACTCGGTGGTGATCACGCAGGATTCCCACTCAAACTGGCTGTTGCCGAGCGGCTCAATGGATTGGCAGCCTTGCTGACTGATTGTGGTACGAACAGTAGTGACAGCTGTGACTATCCCGACTTTGCCGTCGCGGTTGCCAGAGAAATTATCGAGGGACGGGCAGATCGTGGAATTGTGGTTTGTGGCAGCGGCGTGGGGGTCAGTGTGGCCGCGAACAAGATTCCTGGCATTCGTGCTGCAGTTTGTCACGATACCTATTCGGCCCATCAGGGTGTTGAACACGATGACATGAATGTCCTGTGCATCGGGGGACGGATCATTGGCTCGGAACTGGCATTCGAAATTATCGACTCGTTCCTGAGAGCTCGCTATGTGCCACAGGATCGCCATGCAAGGCGACTCGCTAAGGTTTTGCAGATCGAGCAAAATGGACTTGGTACGCTCGATTGAATAACCGGATCGATTCAGCGTTGAGCTGTTCCATTTTCAGCAGCACACTGAAATCCAAGGCACTCAGTGATGCTAAGTACCTTTCTTCCCGACCATCAAAGGTATTTTAGAAAAGCTCGGGTGCTTCAATCTTGATTCGCTGCGTCTGCTGAGACAGTGCGGCATTCATGATTTCAATAGCAGCCCGAGATTCGAGTGTTACTCCGGCTCGAACACCAACGCATGGATCGTGGCGACCCTTGGCCAGTTCAAACTCAATCTCGCTGAGGTTTTTTTGAACAGATTGTTGTGGTGAGTTGATGGTAGAAGTTGGTTTGAACGCCACACGGCACACGACCGGCATTCCCGTAGTGATTCCTCCCAGCAGTCCTCCATGGGAGTTGCTTGTATACCCATGACCACGTATCGGGTCATTGTTTTCGCTTCCCAATCGCTCAATCACTTTGGATCCAGCACCAATTTCGCAAGCTTGAACGGCGTTCAATCCTCCCAGTGTGCCCATCAGTCTGGATTTCAGGCTTTGGTACAACGGGTCGCCCAGAAGAGGAGGCACGTTGAGTGCAACGACTTCAACGGCAGCTCCGAGAGAATCCCCTGCTTTTCGGGTTGTTTTAATCAGTTCGCCAGCTGCCGCTGCGAAATCTGCATCGAGTGAGTGGATCTCAGAAGCCTCCATTCGTTGGATTGCTTCCTGAATTGTCTCGGGGGCAATGGTGGCTGAACCCGCTTGAGCAATCACTTTCTCGAAGTGCTCTGCCAGAGAGTTTGATGAACGCAGTGATCCTACCTGCGAGATGGAAGAGAGAATGATCGTTCCAAACTGCTCTTCAAGAAACATTCTTGCGATCGAACCACCAATGACATCGCTGATTGTCGAGCGGTAACTTGATCGGCCTCCACCTCTCACATCGACAAACCCTGATGATTTGTGGAACTTCACCAAATCAGTGTGCCCTGGTCTGACCTCGCCTGTTTGACCGCTGAATTGGGTGTAGTCACCCGATTTCTTCGATGTGGATAAGACAATTGCCGAAATTGGCTCGCCCGTTGTGAAACCGTCTTCGTAACCTTCGGTCTCGTAGGTGTGGTTTTCGACTTCGACGGATAGTTTTGATCCAGCGAGTAGCTGCTCGTGATCTTCACGGTAGAGACCGGAAAGAAAGATAACCTTGTCTTTTTCATTCCTCGGGGTGCCGTGTCGATTTCCGCCCGGGCGGCGACGGTCCAAATAACGTTGAACATCGATTCGGCGAATCAGCTGACCAGCAGGGCACCCGAAAACGATGGTCGTTACCGCTGGGCCGTGTGATTCGCCAGCACCAGCCACGCTGTAGATGGGGCCGCCCAGAATTTCCATTAATCAGATATCCCATAGTGGATTTAAGTAAACTCAGCGACCAGCATAACGTGGAACGTTTTTTTGATGTAGATGCTCTGCTGTGACTGGACGGCGTGGGCAGAGTTCCTCTTCACCATGTGTCCGGTGCAGGAAGTTGGTCAGTTCTCTTCAAAAGCTGTTTCGCGATCCATATTGTGAAGTTCGTTAGATTAGACGCTGTGGGCGATCTTCCAGCCGGGTTTACGGGCGGAATACGCTCAATTCGGGGTAAAGGGTACCTTAGTGAGGCCTAGGGATCGGGTAAAACTACGGTTGAAGTTCCGTTCTTAGTGATCTGACTGCACGACTTTGTGCCAACCACCTGTTTGAATTTGTTGCCGTATTTCTGGTAACACAAAGTGTTGGGAGTTAGTCACTGCGGGATGCCTGTTTCCTCCATTTTCATGTTTTGAATCGTGCCATGCACAAGCTCAATTTCTTATCGGTCTCGGGGATTATTGCTCTGGCATCTCTGGTGGCGTACAGTTCAGGTGGTCTAGCTGCAGAGGAACCTCAAATCCTGCAGGTCAGCGGCGAGGAGGCTATCGCACCTGATTATTCACATCAGCGAGCTGTGGACTTTCTAGATCGCACTTCAATGGCGTGGACAAAGAAATACAAGTGCTTCACTTGCCACACCAATTTTGCTCACCTCATTGCGGTTTCAGAGCTTAAGGAACGACCAGAGTACTTTCAGGAAGTTCGAAGTGAACTAGATACTCTCGTTCATAAACGCTGGCCAGAGAAAGGCCCGAGATGGGATTCCGAAGTGGTGATGGCGGCCATGACCCTGACCGTCGTCGACAAAAATCTTGGTAAGCCTTTAAGCCAAAGTGCCAAGATTGCATTGGATAAAATGTGGCAGGTGCAGCAAACCGATGGAGGATTTGATTGGTTGAAATGTGACTGGCCACCCATGGAATCTGATGATCAGTACGGCGCCGTCGTAGCTGCGGTCGCTGTGAGTGCTGCCCCTCGAACATACCTGCGACAGAAGCAAGTTCAGGCTGGCATTAAACGGTTAGAGGCCTATCTGAATCAAAGCAAAAAACAGGAACTGCGATTGCATCATCGTGCGATCCTATTGTGGGCTCAGTCACTCAAGGCAGGTTGGCTGACGCAAAAAGAAATCGATTCAACCATTGGCGAATTGACTGCACTGCAGAGACCCGATGGTGGTTGGAATACTCCCTCACTCGGTAAGTGGGACAGGGAGGATGGGGGTGTCCCCGACGTGACGACCAGCGATGGCTACGGAACGGGCTTTGCCGTCTTGATGCTCATCAAAGCAGGCATGGATCGAGATGATGTGGTGATCCAAAACGGGCTTTCCTGGCTTAAAAAGAACCAGAGGAAAAGTGGGCGTTGGTACACACGATCGGTCAGTCGAGATAGTCGCCACTTTCTGACACACGCAGGAACTGCGATGGCCATCATGGCAATACAGGCATCTGCCGAGCATGAAGAAGGCTGAGTCTTTCAGGTCTTATCCTTGTTCTGCAGTTTGTCGTCTCGATCAACCTTGTCCACGAGTTGTGCCGCTGCTCACTCTGTCGGTAAATCGATGCCGATATGCTCAAGATGATTCATCACCAATCCGGCCACCTGATGATTGAGCGCACTGTCAGAGCTCCATGTCAGTGGCACGTCTCGTTCGGACGATTTGACGACGCAGCTTGTGATGTTGTTTGGAATCAATGGAGTTGTTGCTTGTATGTTTGCTGCTGGATTGCCGATTCCCACTTCCGTTATCGAATGATTGGAAATCGTAATCGTTTTGTGAATTAACAACGCACCAATCGATCCACTGATTTTTTCACGGTTCATTTTGATTTTTACTCTGCCCCGAACCAGAAAAATGAGAATGCTCAAAGGTACCAGTCCGACAACAAGCAATAAGAGTGGAATGAGGGCGAAGAGCAACATGCCAGGATCGGCGAAGAAAAGAATGCCGCATGTGGCCGTCAACGTAATGCCGAACCAGAAAGCACAGAAAACACTAAGAAACGCAGTGATGATATATGAGATTGGGTGAGTGATTTTGAATCGATAGCTAAATGCCAATGTCTCATTGTTGTTAAGGTCAATGCGAATTGAAGAGTCACGCGGTAGTTTGTTCGGCGATATTGAAGGTGGCCGATCTTGGATGACTATATTACGACCTTCGGGGTCCTCTGCCGTGTTTTGTGAACCTGTTTCCCAGTTCGTACTGGGTTCTGTGAGTGCGTTTTTAATGACATGCGTTTCGTTGCACTGCTCGCATGTAATGTTGCCGTGTCCCCGTGGGAGTTCAGCACTGCAGTTCGTGCACTGAAAGGACTGACCAGATAATTCATTTCCATAGCTGTTGCGGAGGAAGTGATTGATAGCTCCGGCGAGCCAGCTTTTTTCCTCGTAAGAAAGCCGTGTGGCAAATTCGGGCTCGCTTTCTAGCTCATCTGCGGATCGAATGCGAATGGCATAAACAAGCGATCCGTTTTGCCGATGAGACTCAACTAGTTTCGCCAATGAATTCTGGTCTAGTGATACCGTCTCAAATTTCTGACGTTTGAACCAGGTTCGCTGGAGGGCGAATTGGTCAGCTGTCACCGAGATTAAAATTTTGGTGAAGCGCATCCGCAGCCATCCGTACAGAATCCCAAAACCGACCGCATACGGAATTGAAAAAAGTAGCAGTAAAAATATTTTTGGAGGCGGTTTGCCCCCTTCCCATAGGTTGTCAGGGACCAGCAGGAAAACAATGCTCACCGGAACGACGATGGCTAGCCAGGCAAGTCCGAAGAGGCCAAGGAATCGGCATCTTGCTCCACCCGGAGGAATGTTGACGACCAGTTGCTCGTCAGAAGACTCGACTAGTTCAATGCCGACACCGCTAGCGGGTTGGTTGAGATTCATTGGGTGCGCCGTAGTGTCGGTTTTGGATGCTTAGACCGCTTGGTGTGTTTATTGTGCGGTCTCTGTTGCTCTTGTCGCATGGTCAATGAGTTTTCCGACATATTTTCCGAGGCGAGCGGGAGGCTTTTTAGTTTGTCGAGCCAGACCTTCAAGTTGTTCTTTATCCCCAGCACTCAACTCTGCGTTCATGTCAAGAATATTGAGTGCAGCGACAGCCGCGAAGTGATCGTGGCGGTTCACGTCAGCGAGTTTAATGAGCCGCTCGACGGCCTATTGTCGGGTAGAACGGCTTTCAGCGGAAAGCAGACCGTCACAGGCAGCGATTGCTACGCTGGGTGACACATCGTTGCTGGCGGCAATCAAAGCTTTGTTTCGATCGGAATCGTTTGCAGGCCGCGTTGACAGTCCGCGAACAGCCCAGAAACGTATCCCGCTATGTGGATCTGTCGAAAGTTTTACCAATTCTTGTGTCGAGTAACCGTTGCTTTGGGCCATTGAGCGAAAAGCAACGTCTGACAAACGAGCGAAAAGATTTTTGTGCGTTAAAGCGTATTCCCGGGGAGATTGTGAGCCTGCCAGACGGTGCATCTCGGCTTCGGGCAGTAAGCCCAGGTCAAGTGTTTCTCGCATCCAGGTTTGTAGTGTGCTCCGGAGTTCGGCTGTTTTTTCTTGGTGGGCAGGCGAGTTTGCCAGATTGTGTATTTCATCAGGATCTTCTTTCAGGTCAAACAGTTCCTCGACTGGTTTCTTTTGCCAGAATTTTGCCTGGTCGGCGTTCAGCTTTCCCGCTCGGTACATCTCGTTCCAAACCCTTGTTGTTGGCGTCTGGAACATGTAATCAACATGTTTCATGTATGGTCGATCAGGATAGAAATGACGCATGTAAATAAACCGACCATCAGTGCATGTACGCACCATATCGACACGCTCATCCATGCGTCCCCTGTAGCCGAACAGATGTTCTTTTTCCGGCCCATTGTATTTACCGGCAAAAGGAGTGCCTTGCATGTTTGGTGGTGGTTTCAATCCAGTCAAGCTGATTGCAGTTGGCCCCAAGTCCACGAACGATATGAGGCGATCCGTGAGTTTGCCACTTTCATAATCAGAGGGAGCCAAATGCCGGAATTCGCTGGGTACATGCAGTAACAGTGGGACGCGAAGGCCGGAATCGAACGGCCAACGTTTGCTCCGAGGCATTCCACTTCCGTGATCACCATAATAGAAGATGATGGTTGATTCGTTCAGACCATCGGCTTCCAGTTCAGCAAGTATTGCACCGACTTGCTGATCCATCTCGGTCATCTTGTCATAGTATTGGGCCCAGTCATGCCGGACCTCAGGAGTGTCGGGGTGGTATGCGGGGAGAGGTGCCTCCGCAGGATCATGCTTGAGTTGATGGGGCCTAGTTCGAATCTTACTTTCGTGACTGACGGTGAAATTGAAAATGGAGAAAAATGGAATGTTCTTTCCCGGTCGATTACGCCAATGTGCTTTTCTGCCGCTGTCATTCCACCCACCATCTTCTGTGGCAAAGTTGTAGTCCTTTTTTGAATTGTTGGTGCAGTAGTAGCCCGCTTTACGAAGGATGTCGGGATACGTGTTGAAATCTGCTGGTAATTTGACGCCGCTACGCATGTGATGTCCGCCAAGGCTAGTGGCGTGCATTCCAGAAATGATCGTTGTTCTCGCTGGTGCGCACACGGGAGCATTGGACCAACAACGATGGTAGCGAAGTGATCTTTCTGCAAGTGCATCGATGTTCGGAGTGTTGGCATACTTGTCGCCATAGCAACCTAGCTGGGGGCCGTTATCCTCGCTGGTAATCCAAAGGATGTTGGGCGTTGCTCCCGTCGCGGTCGCTGTTGCAACTAGGGTTGCGAAAATAAGATGAGTCAGTCGCGTGAACGTCATTGTGTGTATTCCAGATTAGAAATTAAGCGATAACGTCATGCACCACTCGACCGTGAACATCGGTCAACCGGTAATCACGTCCTGAGTAGCGGAATGTCAGGCGTTTGTGATCGATCCCCATTTGATGCAGAACCGTCGCGTGTAAGTCGTGCACGTGAACCCGCTTTTCGACAGCATGCATCCCAAAGTCGTCCGTTGCTCCGTGCATCAATCCTCCACGGATGCCGCCGCCAGCCATGAACATGGAAAAACCAGTGTGGTGGTGATCTCGGCCTGCTTTTTTCTTGTCTTTTGATTTGTCAACTTGTGCGTAGGGTGTGCGGCCAAATTCACCGCCCCAGATCACGAGTGTGTCTTCGAGCATTCCTCGATTCTTTAGATCATGCAATAGAGCTGCTGTTCCTTGGTCGGCATCCGCGCACAAGGTGCGGTGTGATTGATTGTTATTCTTGTGCGTGTCCCATGGCTGCTTTTGCCCTTTGCTGACGTAAAATACCTGCACGACACGCACTCCACGTTCCAGTAAACGTCGCCCAAGCAGACAACTTCGCCCGTACTCAGAGTCACCATAGGATAAACGCGTTCGTTTTGATTCCAATGATAGGTCAAACGCTTCGGATGCTTCACTTTGCATCTGAAATGCCAATTCCATCGAACGTATGTGCGTTTCCAGCATTGCTTCACCCGGGCGGGAGTTTCGATGCTGAGCATTCAGTGCTTGTACTAATTTCAATTGTTTTCTCTGTGCAGCACCGCTGAGATTTGGATGGCGGATGTTGTCAATTAATTTGTCGATCGCTGTGTGGTTTGTGTTGACTTCCACGCCTTGGTGTTGGCCGGGCAAAAAGGCACTGGACCACAGTTGGGGCCCGACGACAGGCAGTCCTGGGCAAAGCGCCACAAAGGCAGGGAGGTTCTCGTTCTCCGTACCCAATCCGTATGACAACCATGATCCCATGCTGGGGCGTGTTGGTTGCTGGTGTCCGGACTGCATTAGCAGCAGTCCCGGTTCATGGTTGGGAACATCTGTGTGCATCGAGCGAATGACACACAGGTCATCTGCATGCTTTGAGAGTTTTGGCAGGAGTTCGCTCATGACCACACCACTTTCACCATGAGCGCTGAATTTGAACGGTGAGGGCATGTAACCGGCAGCTCGATTCTTGCCTGTTATGTCTTCCGCTGGTGCTTCGCCTTCATGTTTCAACAGCATCGGCTTGGGGTCGAAGGTATCGACGTGGGAAGGCGCGCCATTCATAAACAGAAAAATGACGCGTTTTGCGTGAGCAGGATGGTGTACTACTCTCGCGGCACCTTCGCCATCGGGTTGTGTCGTGGTTCCACTGGCAGATTGCAAAGCACTGCAGAGGCCAACGGTCCCAAAGCCGGTTGCTGCCCGGCGGAGTACATTACGACGAGAGGGCTGCATTTGCATTTTAGTCCACCATGAACATTTCGTTGCTGATCAGCAAAGCCTGCGCGTATTGTGGCCACGCGGCTGCATTGTCATTTCTCCGACTGCTGACGTCTACGTTGGTGTGTTCCAGGAATTCTTTCGCAAGCGATATTTCAACTTCACTGGGGTCACGCGAAAATAATAGCTTGTAGGCACGCTCGATTTTCGAACGAGTGGAACCGCCATAGTTCTTGAGTCGTGTCGCCAGTGTATCTGCCTGGAATACCATGAACTCGCTGTTGAGCAGGAAAAGCTTTTGTAAAGGTGTCGTGGTTTCAAACCGCATGGCACTGTGAGCATTCGGATCGGGGAAATCAAATCGCGCGAGCATTGGGTTGAGGTTCATGCGACTGATGTGGCTGTACAGCGTTCGGCGACTTTCATTTGGTTTGTCAGGTTGCATGGAATTACCACCGATGGCCGAGTTGAGATGACCGCTCACCGATAGGATTGCATCACGATATGATTCAACGCTTAGACGCCGCCGCGGCATCCTGCCTAGTAACTGATTTTCTGGGTCGATGCTTAGCTTTTTCGACTCAGTGTTGCTGCTCTGCCCGTAGGTTGAAGAAAGTACGATTTCACGCTGAAGCCACTTCCATGACCAACCATGGTCCATGAAGCGGACAGCGAGGTCATCCAATAAATCAGGATGCGTCGGCTTCTCTCCCAAAGCTCCAAAGTTGCTGGGGGTACCTACTAATGGCTGACCCAGTAATTGTTCCCAAACCCTATTGACCAGTACGCGCGCCGTGAGTGGATTGGATCTTGCGGTGATGGCGTCTGCAAGATCGGCGCGGCCGCTTCCGTTGTTGAAAAAGAGTGGCTCTTCCGATAACGCAGTTAGAAATCGCCTCCGTACTAGCTTTCCGTTTTTACTGACATCACCGCGGATCATCACGTTGAGATCTTTGGGCTGTCCATCGCGGACCAGGTGATAGGCGTCTTGCGGTTTCTTGGCTTGCCCTTTGCCTTGCTTCTCTACCGTGTCATCCAACGGTCGGTTGAACATTTCAGTACTCGCAAATACACCAGCCAACGCGTAATAGTCTGTCGTTGGAATCGGATCATACTTGTGGTCATGGCAACGCGCGCAGGCGACGGTTAAACCCAGTAGTCCCCTTGAAACCGTATCCACACGATCCTCCCATTCGTCTGCCATGACTTCTGGCGTGTTGCGACGATAATACTTTGGGCCCAAGCCAAGGAATCCTAATGCGATGTGTTCCTGTTTATCTTCTGGAATGATCAGGTCCGCTGCCAATTGAAGTTTGATGAATCGGTCATACGGAAGATCGTTTGCAATGGCATTGATAACCCAGTCACGGTAGTGATACGCATTGGGATAAATAAGGGAGTCATTGCTACCCACCTTGTGCGCCTGATCTTCGGCATAGCGAGCTACGTCGAGCCAGATGCGTGACCATTTCTCGGCGTGTTTGGGTGATGCAAGAAACCTGTCCACCAGTCTTTGTTTGCTGCCATGGCGTGTGTCAGACAGATAGTTTTTAACTTCGACTGGAGCAGGAGGAAGACCTCGTAGATCAAATGAAAGCCGGCGGATAAATTTCTCGCGACTTGCTGAATTGTTGGGCCGCAAACCCGCCGTTTCCAGCTTTGCCAAAATGAATGGGTCGATCGCTGTCGCGGACCAGCCTGAATGCCTGGTCGCTGGCGCGGTGTGTCTCGTTGGGGATTGAAAAGCCCACTGGGATCTAATCCTGCCCCAGTCGACTGGCGTTGCTTTGACCTGGGCCGACGGGGAGTTGGTTCGAGGGTCAGTCGCGCCAGCCGCTATCCAAGTTTCAAAGTCACGGACAATGTTCTCGGCAAGCCTTCCCTCTGGTGGCATTTTCAGTTGCTCGTAGCGAAGCGCAGAGATCAAGGAACTGCTTTCAACATCGCCAGGTCGGATGATGGGTCCTGTCTCGCCACCCTTCAGCATGGCTGCTGGCTCGTCGAGCCGGAGCCCACCTTGAATGCTCTCAGGTTTTCCGCCGTGGCATTCGTAACAGTGTTTCACAAGTGCCGGGCGTATTCTTCTTTCAAAAAAATCATCTGATTCGTTGGCTGGTGCAGCCACGCAAAAAATCACGCCGTAAATAATGGATGACAGTTGGAGCAGTTCGCGAGAGAATACAATGATTGTTCTCAAGGCAGACGCTGTTGGGGCTGAGGTGGGTGAGTCACGTGGGGCCGTTGTGATGTCGGCGTTCGCCGGGCCTGTGCAGCCCGCGAGATGCTCTGGATTATACGGCAAAGCTGATGCTTGGCCAAATGAAAACGTCACTCCACCGTCGATCTAATTGTTGGCTTAGTGTAGGAATGTGGTTGTTCTGGTGAATTCTGTTGCGACTTCAGCCCATGGTGGGATCAAGTTCGGTGGAAATGAACATGCTTCCAATGACCCCCGATTCGTTGCCAAACTCGTGTCTCCTGTGTGGAGCTGGTCACGCTCTTGTTGTCACTTCCCACGCGTTGAGTCAGGCGAACATAGGCGATCACAGCTGCGTCGTCTCCCAGTATTCTCACGGAGGGGCTGCTCAGGGTTGTTGTTGCATTGGCATAGGGAGATCCCATTTGCATGTCGAAGTAGTGCTTGTGGAACGCCAGTCCCTTCACGAGATGACCGTTAGCTTCAGGCTCGTAGGCAGTCAGATCTTCCGCGCACAGTTTGGTGTAAATTTGCCAGTCGAAATGAACGATCGATTCGACCAGTTGGCGAGTGAGTTCAATGATTTCAGCTTCTTGATGTTGTGTGTCAGGCATGGTGAAACCCGTTCCTTATTTAAGATCCGTGCAGATAGCCTTGAGGCGAGAGACGCTTTAGTTTTCCTTGTTGTATCTGCCAGATTCCAGTTCGACCGACAATGTGGCCAATTTGTGTCAACGGTGCCCCAAGATCTTTGCCTGTCAAACTGTCGGCATCTTTCTGGCTCATCGTAATCAGCAGTTCAAAGTCTTCGCCGTCTGACCATGCATGTTGAAACGGTGTCCGTCCCGAAGATTCTGACAGCAATTGCGCATCTTCGTGGATAGGGATTTTTTCTGTATCAAGTTCGGCTCCCACACCACTGGCCGCACAAAGTCGGTCAAGGTCCAGAGAAAGTCCATCGCTGATGTCAATCGCCGATGTCACCTCGACGAATTGCCGAAGTCGATGTGCTAAATCAAGCCGAGGGACTGGACGTAAGCTGTCTCTTATACACATCTCCGAGCCCACGAGACCGAGGCTGATCTCG
>CAJXTM010000017.1 GCA_913061385.1 uncultured Rhodopirellula sp.
GAGGCCGATGCGTGGTTGAGGCCGATGCGTGGTTGAGGCCGATGCGTGGTTGAGGCCGATGCGTGGTTGAGGGCTTCGGTGGCAGGTCAGGCAGCGTTTTGTTGTCGCTTCAGTTGCTTTCGAAGTCGCCGTCGCTGGGCTTTGCTCATTGAATTCCAGTCAATGTCGTCTGTCTCAACCAAATCCTCTTCGGATTCGTTTGAATTCTGACGGGGGGCCGACTTGTTGCCGTCCGGATTACGTTGTTCCTCGCCATCGGCTTGGTGTGAGCCTGATGTGTCAATTTCTTCCGCTTGCTCAGCGTCCTTTTTTCGACGCCAGCCCATCAGCCCTTTGCGTGATGCTTTTTCCTCCCTCTGCCCGGGTTCGGTACCTGAGGTGCCCTCGGCCTCGTTCATGTCACGCGTTGCTGATTTCGATTTCGATCGGGATGATGAGCGTGGTTGTTTGTTTTCAGATTCTTCGGTGTGCGGAACTACTGCTTCCGATTCGGAGTCGATTGCTGCCTCGCTTGCAGAAGCCTTTGGGCCTCTTAGGCCGAACCAACGCCGCTTACCCTCTGGAGGATCTGTCTCCTGTGATTGATCGATATTTTCTTTGACGGCAGCTTGTTTAACCGCAGCTTGTTTAACCGCAGCTTGTTTCTCGGGTAGGGGAGCCAGCTTTTGCTTCTTTGCGGTACTACGTTTCTTGGTGCTTTCCTGAGCGGTTTCCGTTGCCGGCTGTTCCGGATCTGTTTTTGATCTGTCGTGACTGTCTTTTTCGCTTCGTTGCCACCATCTTCGCTTCGTTGTGGTTTCTGCAAACATCCCAACATTGGGTGTGGATGTTTCTTCATCGATCTTGTCTTCTGACTGTGGGAGACGCAGTCTAATTTGGTGCAGACGCTCCATGATGGAAGGGCCTTCGATCTGCTTGACTTCCCTGTAAAGCACCCGCAGGTAGGTCAGCATGGCGATCAAGAGAGTCGTGCAGCCAAGCATTGGAGCTGTCGTTGCCAATGTCCAGTATCCTGCTGATTCAATCTTTAAAATGTTCCATTGCACTGCTTCTGGAATTACGAACAGAATGCAGCTTGTGAGCATCAGAATCAACGCTGTTCGGCAATGCCAAAGTTCAGCAACCATTCTCAATGCAAGAACGGCTCCACCAAACGTGACTACAAGCCTTACCCAGTCATTTCCTGCCAAGGCGACACGCTTACCAAAGCCAGCGTCAATGATTGCGCCGCTCCAATCGACTAGTGATACCAGTGCATTAATGCTAGCCAAGACGCTGACAACGATGACAATACGCCAAAGGCGGTAATGGCCACCAAAGTCATCGTTGCGATAACGACGTAATTGATACGTCATCAAGGCAATGCCAGCAGTTACTGCCAACATTGCCACCATGCACCACCTGCCGAAACTATCGGGCCGATCCAAACGTAACGGACGAGCGATCATTGGGCGGTTTGAAAGAGGCGTCCATGTGACCGCAGTGTAATGCGCGATGCATAGTGTTGCCGTGAGTAGAAAGATGCTGCCGGTGACCAACAGCATGGATCTTAATCGAATGGGTACAAGCGAGAACCAGCGACCCCGAATTCGACGATGTACACGCGAGCCGTATGCCATTTGTGGACACCTCGCTTCACGAAGCTTTTCTGCTTCGCGCCGACTCGCAGCTGACTTCGGTCCATTTTCAGCTTGCTGCGCCGAATAGAGAACGCGTCGTCGTCGGTCGTTAGTGCGGCGTCCTTGTTGCATGATGCGATGGCATTCCTTTGCGTGTTTCAGATCACTCGCTTTGTTACTTGGGTCCCAATCATGGAGCAATGCTTGCCAAGCATTGCTGAGACCTGATGATCTAGACTAGGAAAATGCACTCATCAAAGTCAATCGAGCTCCAGTTGCTATCAATTTGCGAGATATTTGTTGCCGAAGCAATCTGCCCCAAGAGCGATCTGTCCCAAAAATAGCTCACTCTAAAACAATATGGCAAGTCAAACAGCGACGCTGATCATGGCAATCACTATGATCACGGCTCCTGCTGCGACTTTTCCCAGAGTGCCAATCGTTCTTCCCCAGAATGCTGCATGGCCGATAGGCAGGCTTTCACGCCATGAGCTACCGTTGGACCATTCACCCAGCATTGCGCCTAGGGTTGCACCGAGTCCGCCGAACAGGATTGCAGCCAAGACCTGTCCCACAATGGGGACGGGCAATCCGACAATCGCACCAAAGATAGCACCCGCCATAGAGCCAACCATCGCTAACAGTGTCGCCTTCCGACTGGCGCCTGCTTTTTGGGCACCCAACGCCGCGGCGATGAATTCGAATGCTTCCCCAAGCAGAGCAAAGCAAAATGCTGCGACCACTGGGATATAGCCGATCGAAGCATTACCGGTTTCCGGGCCGAGGAATGCATAAGCGAGTAGAATCGCCACGGCGACCCAGTTTCCCGGCAAGGCGATCAGATTACCGGCCCACGCGATCATGCAGAGTAGGACCAGCGTGATTGCGGCAAGCACTGTGCCTGTCGGTTCCAGCCACGTGGCCCAGCTATTCGATTCCCCGATGCAGGGAGCCAATAGTTTGACTGGCATAGAGATGGCTAGCGGAGCTGTTTCAAGGTCCAGTGGGCCAGTCATTGGCATGTCAAATATCATTGAATATCTCATTTTGGGTGAGTTAAGTTTGGCCAGTTCGAGCGGGTTCGACAGAGATTGGAGGAATGCGTCATGGCTAGGTTACAACTTTTACCATCGTTTTTCATGATGATCGCCGTTTTTATGGGGCGTGTGGTGAACCCCAGTGGGGAGTAATTGCGTCGACAATGGCACTACCAGAGAGTGAACGCTATTAAGTCGTTTACAATTCGTTGATCTTGGCACTGAAAACGGGCAAGCGAATACCTGTAACCTGCTGAGAACGGCATTAAGATAGTTAAGCGTTTCCCCAATCATGCGAGCCTGATTGATCGTCCCCCGTTTTTTACCACTGGTAACCAGGGATCAAAGCGACCATGTCACAGAGTGTGTTAGAAACAAGTGTGCTGGTGTTGAATCGCTTTTACATGGCAGTTCGGGTGATCAACGTACGTCGCACTTTTACTTTGCTGTATCGCGACTGCGCCGAAGTGATTGAGAACGAGAATGGTCAGTACGCCAGTTACGACTTCGAAAGTTGGTGCGAACTTAGTCAGTTGGCTTGCCTAGAGAAGCACGACGGAGAAGAGTATCTCCGGGCGGTGAATTTTGAGTTACGAGTGCCACGGATTGTCCGGCTCACAAGATTCGACCGTATGCCGATTCAGTCTATTCGATTTAACCGCAAAAACTTGTTTGCACGGGATGACCATACATGCCAATACTGTGGACAGAATCAGCCTGCTCACAAACTAAGTTTGGATCATGTCGTCCCTCGTTCGCACGGCGGTCCGACGACTTGGGAAAACATTGTTTGCTGCTGTCTGCGGTGCAATAGTCGCAAGGGAGGTCGCACGCCCAAGCAAGCCCGTATGAAATTGCTGTCACGACCCCAAAAGCCTCGCGTCAATCCGATGTTGGTACAGTCAGCCGAAGATCCAAGGTATGCATGTTGGAAAACATTCTTACCCGCCGCGGGATGAAGAGCCGCGATTCGTTCTGTTTCTGAATCGACCAACAGCTTGAACGATTGCATCGTCCTCAGTTGCGTTTTCTCGTAAGATCACCCAGCAATCACTCGTATTTGTCCACACCCGTATCTCAGCCAACCTAAAGCAAGTTGTTGGGTGTAAACATCAATGACTCTTCGCTGCTGCTTTGAGATTCAGAGACGAAGGTTCGTGTGCCCGCATCGGCACACGAACGAGTCAGCCGCCGGTGTCGCTTGGTCTCACCCATTTCGGGGTGCTGCGAGCAGCGAGGCGCGAGACAGCGACGAAAGACAGATCAACTGTCGGCCAAAGGCTCTTTCTTTTCGGTCAGGACATCGCACTCACCTGATTCGGACTTTGTCGCATTCAGTTCGAGATAACTTTTCCATTCCTCTGGGAGGTTGTCCTCGTGGAAAATCGCTTCCACTGGGCATTCCGGAACGCAAGCTTCACAGTCAATGCACTCTTCCGGATGAATGTAGAGCATTTGATCGCCTTCGTAGAAGCATTCCACGGGGCATACGACCACGCAATCGGTGTATTTGCATCCTGAGCAGGGCTCAGCTACGACGTGAGTCATTAATCAGACCTTTCTTAGCTATTCAATCATTACTGGCGAATGGACACCGTTGATCAATCTCATCGGTGAACCTCGATAAATATATCGTCTGGGCAAGCGTAGGACTCTACCTCAAACCGCCCATTGTGACGAGTTGGCCGCATTCTCGCGAAAGAGTCGGCTGCGTCGCCAGCCTGATTTTTATCATAAGGCAACCAGAGCCGAAAAATCGACGACTTATGCTGGGGACCATATTTTGTCACTATTCCTGTCTGTGACGTTTTTCCGCCGACAAGAACAAATTCGAGAGCCTAGCCGTGACGGTTTCTGAGCAGCCAATCCCGCTTCGGCTTAAGCCCACGCGGCAATTCCCCTTTTTAGCACGTCATCCGTGGGTGCATGCTCATGCCTTGGCCGAAGATGGTCGCGATTTGGCTTGTGGGCAGGTGATCGATTTGCTCGATCACGATGGCAATTGGATTGCGCGAGGTATTTTGAACCCAGCCAGCCGCTTGAGGATCAGGTTGTACGTGTTCGACTCGGCAACAGCCATCGACGAGACGCTTTGGCACCAGCGAATCGACGCTGCTGTTCGTCGCCGGCGTGTGACTGATCCGCTGGATGAGCAGGCGGCGGAGAGGCTTGTTTTTAGCGAATCAGACCTGATCAGCGGTTTGATTGTCGATCGTTATGCCGATTGTTTGGGCGTCCAGTTCACTTCGGGCGCACTGTTGAGGTGGAGAGATTCAATACTCGATTATTTGCAGGAATCTCAGAAAACACGTGCAATCGTTGCCCGTATTGATCCCAGAACGGCCAAGCACGAGGGCGTTGAGGAAATCGAAGCCTGCTTGGGTGAGACACTCTCATCGCCAGTCACGTACCGCCAAAATGGTTTGGATCTGGTGGTTGACCTGCAAAGCGGGCAAAAAACAGGAGGATTTCTGGACCAGAGGTGTAACCACGAGGCTGTTGCTCGCTATCTCAAGGGTCGCAGTGTTCTGGATGTCTGTTGTTACACCGGTGGTTTCGGATTGGTCGCAGCAAAGCAGGGAGCCGCAGCGGTACTCGGCATCGATTCTAGCCAAGTTGCACTCGATGCGGCCACTTCGGCTTCCGAGCGAAACGGTCTGGATTCGATCAGTTTCCAGAAGAGTGACTGCTTTGATGCACTGAAAAAACACGCTCAGGAAGGGCGCGAGTATGACGCTGTGATTCTAGATCCACCCCGTTTTGCAGGCTCGCGCCATCAGATTGATAGCGCTTTGCGGGCTTATGGGCGTCTTAATTCGCTCGCTTTGGATCTGCTTCAGCCTGGAGGAATTCTTGTCACCTGCAGTTGCTCGGGACGCGTCTCCAGAGCTGATTTCCTGAATATGTTGCTAGATGTAGGGCGTCGTCGGCGGCGTGATATGGTTGTGATGGAGAATCGAGGGCCTGCTCCCGACCACCCTGTCGCCATTTCATGCCCAGAGAGTGACTATCTGAAATGTTTGATTGCAGAAATTCGCTAAACACCTGATTTTTCAAGGGTATAATGTAGAGAGGAATCGAAATTACACGAATGACTAGTGTAAGGACCGTGATTATAATAGGACGGATTCTTATCGAGCCTCTTCGCAGACTGTCCCAACCGTGGAGTGCCCTATGTCGGGCGTAACGCTAAAAATCCTTCATGGAGCCGACCGTGGCAAGATCTATGAAGATCTTGCTCCGCCCTTAACCATTGGGCGCGAAGAAGGTAACGAGATCCAACTGAATGACGAGCGAGTTAGCCGCTGTCATTTTAAAGTGCAGCGAGACAATGATCGTCTTGTTTTGACCGATCTCGACAGCACCAATGGCACGAAGGTTAATGGTGTCGAGTGTCAATTAAAGATTTTGCGACACGGTGACCTGATTTCGGTTGGACGCAGCTTAATGCTCGTTGGGTCTGAAGCTCAGATTGCAGCCCGTCTTGCCGCGATGGGAAATGAGAATCCGACAGTCAGTCGGGACGAACAACTTGGTGAAGGGGCGATCTCGCTCAATTTGGGTGCCGAGCCGAAGTCACCCCATCCCGCAGAAATCATTCAGATTCAGGAAGTGCCGGATATTCCTGCGGACTTATCACCGGGCCAAAAAGCCCAGTTGTGTGAAATTCTTGACTATTTGCAGTCTCGGCTGAAACGTTTAATCGACGCAGCGAGAACAGATGAAAATAGCCAAGAAGTAGTTTTGAAAATGGCGTCTTGGCAGCGAATGTTGGATACGCAGTCCAAGCTCGCAAACATGGCCCGCCAAATTGCAGATCCCGATTGGCCAGATTCTTAGGGCATCTAAATAATCTCAAGTCACGATGCTCACCAAATCCAGACTGGCATCGAGTAAGTAGGTGATTCGTGTTCGGCATCACGCTCACCGATTGGGAAAAGCAGAAAACCATCCATTCGGTCTTGCCCGCTAGTTCCCCACGTCCAGCAACCTTGACGAGATCGGGACCACCACTCTCGGTAGCTCAGATCACCCCGTCATTCTCTCATCATTCCCTACCTGATTACCCAGGAATTGTGCCGATAGCCGGTGGGATTTGTTGGGCCAAACGAGACTGCCATGCACGGATCGATTTGCTGCATCGTTAAGAAGTTTGTCGATACAAATCATGGTCCAGAGGCCTGGGACGCTATTTTAGAACAGGCTGGCCACAAGGGTTTGGTGCTTTCCCCGATCGGTACGTATCCCGACGAGGCGGTGTTTGCCCTGTTGGGTGCTGGGTGCTGGGTGTGAGTTGTTGCAGGTGGAATTAGACGACCTGCTGCGGACGGTGGGACGCTTTGCCGGACCAGAGTTGATTGGTTTTGCGAACACGATGTTGCATCCGGAGTGGAAGACGTTCGAGTTGCTTGCCAACGTCGAGTCATTGATTCACCGAACTATCCGGATGCAGAATCCGACTGCACAGCCAGCCAATATTCAAGCTTTTCGGTTGAGTGAAAATGAGGCTCATGTCGTCTACTCCTCACGCCGCGGCCTTTGCACCCTTGCTCACGGCATCATCGAGGGTGTTGCCGATTTCTACAAGGAAAATATAACCATTCGCGAAGTTACTTGTGCGAAGCAGGGGCATCCCTTCTGCACATTTGAGGCGAAGCGAGTTGTTGTTCAAGACGAGATTACAGAAGGTAAAAGTATCGTTATTGAACCGACTGTCACTTCTGAAAGTTTCCAAGAAACGTTCGTTGCGTCTGATAGCGTGGGCGATTCAAGTGCTGCATCAAATTCAAGCAGTTTCGATTGGTTTCCAGCCAACGCTGCTGCAAGTCGAGAAGGTTCGGGAATCCGAGGTTCCCAAAAAAATGTCATTCCGTTTCCCAAACGGCTCGGTCGTTATGCGATTCAAGAGATCATCGGCGTTGGTGGAATGGGTGTTGTCTACCGGGGGACGGACGATGTTCTCAATCGAGTTGTCGCGATCAAAACACTGAAGTCGGTCAAGATTGGACGGGAGTTGGCTGACCCTTTTATTGAAGAAGCCCGCGCGATGGCGAGATTATCCCATGAAAATGTCGTGCGTGTTTACGACGTGGGTGAAATTGATGGCCGTCCCTTTTTCGTGATGGAATATCTGACCGGGCAAGCTCTTTCAAAACGCATCCGACAGGGGCAGGTTTCGCTTCAGCTGGGGGCGGAACTCTTCAAGAAAATTTTGCAGGGTGTGAATGCCGTGCATAAAATCGGACTCGTGCACCGTGATATCAAACCCGACAATATCATGTTGAGTCTCGATTCACGGAAATGCCATTTGCTTGATTTTGGATTGGCTGATGAGTTGTGTGTGAAACGCGATGTTAGTAAGCGTTTGAGCGGTACGCCGGGGTTCATCGCCCCTGAGCGATTGCGTGGATATCCTGCTGACTACAAGAGTGACTTTTTTAGCCTCGGATGTGTGGCCTATGAAATCTTCAGCGGCAGACGTGCATTTGACAGTGACAGCACCCAGGCTGTAATCAGTTCCATGCAGCGTTTTGAACCTCGGGAATCGGATTGGCGAGATACACCTGATGAGCTTCGTAAGTTAATTGTCAGCATGATGCATATCGACGCATCAGAACGCATGACTGATTATGAGGAAATTGACAATGTTCTCGATGCAATGTTGATTCAGCTGTCAAAGTGATTTTTATTCATGGAACGTAGCTCTTTGAATTGCTGAGGCTTGAGCTTGGTTCCCGGCTTTGTGATTCCTTGCCTTGGTTTGCAAGTTTAGGTTCTGTCAGTAAGAAATTGTTTCTGGATGTGTTTTCTTTATGTAAAACGCCGACCGCTCGGTTATGAGTGGTTGTTAGAAATGTGGATCGCACCAAGAGATTCCTGTTGCGGCTGGTCGCAAACGTCGACGAAATGAATTTCTGTTCCAGTCGAACTCAACGTAACTCAACGAGCCCGCTCTCTTTGGGTATCATGTGGCTCTGCAGACTGCTGTTTGAAGATGCTTATAAGACTCGGAGATGATGAATGCTTGCCCGAACTTGTTGTGTTGTGGTTCTTCTCGTTGCTTGCTTTGCCCAAGTGAGTGGTGAGTCGACGAAACCGTTTGGATCTGATTTTCCACGGCTTGATTCAGATGCAGTCGGTGAATGGTGGAAAACAAAAAGCAAGGGCGGTGGTGGACCGCGTTTGATGGTCCCTCGAGATGAAGTGCTTGGATTTGCGGTCTACGCCGTTGCGAATGGCACTTTGAAGCTGACTGCTCAATTATTTCCCCTGCTCCCTGATGAGTCGCGAGAAGTGGTCTTGGAAGTGCGTCCAGTGGGTGATGATGCTTGGCAGGAAATCGCTGTTGAAAAAGTGCTGTATCCAGGGTGGTCCGCACACTTTCGCATCAAGGATTGGGATGTGACTCGCGATTTTCAGTATCGCTTAAGTCATGGAGAAAAAGCAACATTCGAGGGCCTGATACGCAAAGATCCGATCGACAAAGAAACGATCGTGGTCGGCTCGCTTTCCTGCAACAGCAGCCGGACGCCTGGACCTCGACCGCGAATGGTTGAAAATCTGATCAAGCAGGATCCGGACCTCTTATTCTTCGCAGGTGATCAGTCATATCATCACACCCAGCATACATTTGGGTGGCTTGAGTTTGGTATGCAATTTCGAGATGTCATGAAGGATCGCCCCACCATCACGATCCCAGATGATCATGATGTCGGGCAAGCCAATATTTGGGGCGAGGACGGCAAGAAGGCGCGGACTCCAGCTGGCCCAGCAGGAGGCTTTTTTTACCCTGCTGAATACGTCAACATGGTTCAGCGATGTCAGACTTGGCATCTGCCAGATCCATTTGACGCAACACCGATTGAACGCGGGATTGGCGTTTACTACACCAATTTACTGCTGGGTGGAATTGATTTTGCCATTCTCGAGGACCGCAAGTTCAAGAGTGGACCTCAAGGGAAAATTCCGAAGATGGGGCCACGCCCCGACCATATTAATGACCCTGCTTATGACCGCGCTTCGGTCGACCTTCCACAATTGAAACTGCTTGGTGACCGCCAACTGCAGTTTTTAGATCAGTGGACCGATGATTGGACTGGCGCCGATATGAAAGCAGTGTTGAGCCAGACCGCTTTTTGTGGTGCTGTGCATCTTCACGGTAGTCCTTCCAATAGGCTGTTGGCTGATCTTGATTGCAACGGATGGCCACAAACCGGAAGACAAGTGGCGTTGGAGAGAGTACGTCGGGTGTGGGCACCGCACTTGTGTGGGGATCAGCACCTGGCGGTTCTGGTGCAGCATGGTCTCGAAACAGCATCCGATGGTCCCTACGCATTCACCTCTCCTGCCATCGTGAATACTATTTACGGTCGCTGGTGGCATCCCGAAGACGAGCAGCCGGGTGAAAATCCGGTAGCAGATAGTCCCCTGCGATGGACGGGAGAATACGAGGATGGCTTGGGGAACTTAATCCGTATGTTGGCATATGCGAATCCGCAGGATCGCAAAGATGAAACCCAGCGTGCAGACGGGCATGGGATTGTGCGGTTTAACAAGAAAGACCAGACAATCACATTTGAGTGTTGGTCACGGTTTGCTGACGTGGACGACGGTGATGTAGCTCAATTTCCCGGCTGGCCTGTGACAATCCGTAGAAGCCAAAACGATGGTCGAACAGTAGCAGGTTACTTGCCCGAACTACAATTCACAGGCTCAAAGTCACCCGTCGTTAAGGTCATTCGTGAACGGGACGGCGAGGTGCTTTACAGTGTTCGTGTGCAGGGTGACCGTTTTCGACCAGCTGTCTATGAGTCAGGTAAGTACACCATCAAACTAGGCACGGATCGACCCGATCAGAAAACCATGAAAGGGGTCACCAGTGGATCGATGACGGATCAACGCATTGAGCAGATCAATTTGCCTTAATGAGATGGCATTGCACCACACATGGGTCACGCTCGTGGATGAAACTGATTGTGCACTTTTTTGAGTCGGGAGTGCTCGACGTGTGTATAAATCTGTGTGGTTTGTATACTCGCGTGCCCCAGCATCTCCTGGACGAGCCTAAGGTCTGCACCGCCTGCGAGCAGATGGGTGGCAAAACTGTGCCGAAGGCTATGCGGGCTAACTTCGTCAGAAATGCCAACGCGTTTTGCATAAAGCTTCACTAGACGCCATAACTGGATTCTGTCCAGTGCTCGGCCGCTTCGGGACAAGAAAAGTTCTTCCGGAGGATGAGTGTTCTTGGCAGCAAGTTTGCCCCGCAATCCCTCGCAATAAGTTTGGATTGCGGCAATGGCTCGTGACCCAATTGGAACGAGTCTTTGCTTGCCGCCCTTGCCCTGACACTTGACGTGACGTTCGGCGAGCGACAGATCGCGGATTCTGAGCGTGCATACCTCAGAAGCACGGCAACCTGTCGCGTAAAGTACTTCCAGCAGGGCTCGGTCACGAAGGCAATAGCTGTCTGATTTCTTCGGTGCGTTGAGGAACTTGTCTACTTGCTCAGAGGTCAGGACATTGGGGATACGCTCCCACATCTTCTGTGTTGCGATCAGTTCAGCGGGGTTCTCGCGAATCAAACCCTCTAACTGCAGGAACTTAAAGAACGTGCGAATCGCCACTATGTTTCTTGCGATCGACGAAGGTGCAAGCTGTTCGTCATGAAGACTTGCGACGTAGTCGGATAACTCATTGACTCTGAGATTCGCCAGATCCTTGCTGCCGAGCCAATTTGTGAAACGTCGCATGTCGCGGCGGTACGCATCGATCGTGTTATCGGCCAGATGGCACTCGCCACGCAGATAATCCAGATAGTCATTGCAGACAGCTTCCGTTGCACGACTTTTTTTTGCTGGTGCACCAGACTGCTTTAGTTTCTGTAGTTTAGTAACTCGTTTGGCCAAGTTTCTTTTTCGTAGTAGGATTCTGCGGAAGCGGTATTAAACTGAGTTTGAAGTTCGTAGCCACGGGATTATTCCAACCCTATATTCAATCGACCGACCGATTCCCAAATTCCCAGCTGTTGTCAAACTCTGACGCTTATCCCTTTTGCTTAAGAAACACCGTTTGCCATGAATATTCTAGTTGTCGGTGGCGCTGGCTACATTGGCTCACACGCCGTCAGATTTTTGTTGGCTGCAGGGCATCAAGTAACTGTTTATGACAATCTGTCTCGTGGCCACCGTGAGGCTGTTCCAGATGGATTGCTCGTGGAGGGTGAACTTACTGATCGGTCCAAGTTGGTTTCGGTGTTTCGAGAGCATCAGATTGAGTCCGTCATGCACTTTGCCGCCTTCGCGCTGGTGAATGAGTCAGTCAATGATCCCAGTCTTTATTACCGCAATAATGTGATCGCGGCCCTTGAATTGCTCGAAGCAATGAAAGAAGCGGAAGTCAAAAAAATCGTATTCAGTAGCACAACGGCTACGTATGGCGAGCCTGAGGCCATGCCAATCAGTGAGGCGACACCTCAGCAGCCAATCAATCCTTACGGGTTCACTAAGTTGGTCATTGAGCGTGCTCTGGCTGATTACGCGACAGCTTACGGTTTTGGCTACGCTGCCCTGCGGTATTTCAATGCGGCCGGCGCACACCCAGATGGCATGATTGGTGAAGATCACGATCCCGAGTCACACTTGATTCCTGTTGTCTTGCAGGTTGCTCTCGGGCAACGGGAGCAGATCACCGTTTTTGGTGATGACTTTGCCACGCCTGACGGGACCTGTTTGCGAGACTACATCCACGTTGATGATCTTGCCAGCGCACACCTTCGTGCACTTGAGCAGATTGAACCGGGCAAGGGGATTTGCGTCAACTTGGGAACGGGCCGCGGGACGAGCGTGCGGGAAATCGTTGAAGCTTGTCGTAAAGTCACAGGGCATCTGATCCCCACTGTCATGGGGGATCGCCGTGCGGGCGATCCAGCAGAGTTGGTTGCAGACAATCGTTTAGCGAAAAAACTTTTGGACTGGACGCCCAAGTACGAGAGCGTTGAGTCCATTGTTGAGACGGCGTGGCGATGGCACAAATCACATCCCAATGGCTTCGCATCCTAAACGGATGCGAGGCTTTATTAGATTGAATCACGGTGGGTTCGGCAGTGCAGCGTGCTGCCGTGACTTCTACGATTGGTTCTGCAATTTTGCTGCGAGCAGGGTGTTGTGCAGCAGCATGGCGATCGTCAGCGGGCCAACTCCGCCGGGAACCGGAGTGATCGCAGAAGCGACTTCCTTGGCCTCATCGAACGCAACATCACCGACTAATTTCTCGCCAACGCGGTTGATTCCAACATCGATCACGATCGCTCCTTTACGGATCATATCTCCTCGGATCATTTCCGGAACACCCACTGCAGCGATCAGGCAGTCTGCTGTTTTGCAAACGGATTTAAGGTCCGCTGTGCGGCTGTGTGCGAGTGTGACAGTGGCGTTCGCGATTTCACTGCCGCAGGAGCCGTCTTTTTGAGCAAGCATCATTGCCATCGGTTTACCCACAATATCGCTGCGGCCGACGACCACCACGTGCTTGCCGGCGACGCTTAAGTTGCAGCGATGAAGTAATTGCACGATTCCGTGAGGTGTGCAGGGCAGAAATCTGGGGCGGCCCTGCATCAGCAAGCCGACGTTGATTGGTGAGAAAGCATCGACATCTTTCAGCGGAGCCACCGTGTCGAGAATCGCACGGTCCTCGAATCCGTTCCCATCGTTGCCGTCAGCCGGTAAGGGCAATTGGACAAGAATGCCGTGGACCCCCGGATCGTCGTTCAGCGTCTGGATCGTCTCCAGGAGTTGCTGTTGCGTTGTGCCAGCGTCGAGCCGCAACGTTCGGCCGTCGATCCCTGCTTTTTCACAGGCCCGGCTTTTATTGCGTACATACACCTGGCTGGCTGGATCCTCGCCAACCAGAACGGCTGTCAGGCAGGGCTGTGGGCCGCCGTCACTGACGAATTGCCGCACTTTCTCGGCTACTTCAGCACGGATTTCTGACGCAACTCGTTTCCCATCAAGTAGATCAGCAGTCATGGTTTCAGTTCGTCCTGTTCAGTTGTGATCGCCATAGTGGCATTTTCTACTGGCCGCTATAGTTGCCTAAAACGCCAAGTTTGCGGAAAATCTATTATTCAGTGGAATCGCATTCCGCAATCTGCAACTCCGTGAAACGAAATCACACAGGATTTGAGCCCCGATGTCTACCGACGCGCCAAAATTGAGTCCAGTTGCTGTCTCTTATACACATCTGACG